>NZ_CP029643.1 GCF_003268655.1 Arthrobacter dokdonellae
GCGTGTTGGTGCTGTGTATCACTTGTCTAACGACGTCCCTGGACTGCAAACCCATCAAGCAAAATGCCCCGTGCTGATAGGAGCGGCGCCCCCCTGTGTCCCAAAGGAGGATGACTAATGACACTGCCTAAGTCTGTCGTTGTGCGTGAAGTAGGCGCGCGTGAGGGTATGCAGATCGAGAAGGGACCAATCCGACGCGGAGAAGATACGTCTGGTGAACCTTTCTGTCCGAGTGCAACTTCCCGGAGATCGAAGTTACCTCTTTCGTCTCACCGAAGTGGGTTCCGCAAATGGCGGACGCCGAGCAGGTCGCAACAGGGTTCACTCGGAAGCCGGGCACCGAATACACCTGTGTTTACCTGAACAGGCAGGGTCTCGAACGCGCACTCGCGGTCGACACTCTGGACGTCAAGGCCGCGGTGATCGTCTCGGCCAGCGAGGAGTTTTCCCACAAGAACATGAGACGGTCCACCGAGCAGGTGCTTGCCGACATCCCGGATTCTCTCGCGGTTGCTCGGGAGGCGAACGTGCCTGTGGCCTACTTGTCGGTCGCGGCGGCCTTCGGCTGTAACTACGCAGGAGACGTCGACCTGGGCGCTGTGATCGATCGCTTTACGCGTGCGCTTGCAGTAGCAGCGGACGCAGGTGTCCATATCCCCACCTTGCTTTTGGCGGACACCATGGGATGGGCCAATCCCGAACAGATTCGCCGCACGGTCGGTGAAGTTCGGGAGCGTTGGCCCGAACACGACATTCGGATGCACCTGCACGATACCCGTGGCATGGGTATCGCCAACGCCTACGCGGCGATGCAGCTGGGAGCACGTGACTTCGATGCCTCGGTCGCAGGGTTGGGCGGATGCCCGTTCGGTGGGGACCACGGCGCCGCCGGGAACATCGCCACCGAGGAGTTCGTGCACATGTGCCATGAAATGGGAATCGACACCGGGGTCGACCTTGACCGCCTTATCGACGTCGCCCTCCAATCCGAATCCATTGTGGGACATTCCCTTCCCGGGGAAAATAATGCGCGGACGCGCACTACACACCTATCGCTGAGTTAGGTCCACTAACACAAGGCTTTCGTATAAAACTTTCGCGATGTAAAACGTTTAGAACACGGTCAGGAACAGACATGACGCAATACAATCTATCTACTTCAGACGCAGGACCGAACTCCGAGCATGACGCGCCAGTGGACAGTCGGACCAACCGTCGAAGAACAGTGGTGTCAAGTGCGCTGGGCACCACAATAGAATGGTACGACTTCCTCCTGTACGGCTTCCTCGCGCCCGTCGTGTTCAATCAACTGTTCTTCCCGACATTCGATCCTGTAGTCGGAACAATCATCGTATTCTCAACACTGGCCGTGGGGTATGGTGCACGGCCAATTGGGGGTATCGTATTGGCCACTTCGGCGACAAAGTTGGTCGGAAGAAGATATTCATGGTGACTCTTCTGTTGATGGGGGCTTCAACGATAGGTATTGGTCTGCCCACCTACGAAACCATAGGCGTATGGGCACCCATACTCTTGGTCACGCTTCGATTTATTCAAGGAATTGGCGTAGGCGGTGAAACGGGGGCTGGCACGCTTCTCACCCTTGAAACGGCTCCGGATAACCGACGCGGCCTGTATGGCTCAATCGTCATGGCAACCGCCAGCGTCGGGGTCATACTTTCAGTTGGCTCCGTCGCGCTGCTGAGTCTGATGCCGCGGGACGATCTACTTTCCTGGGGATGGCGCATGCCATTTCTGGGCAGCGTCATCCTAGTTGTAATCGGTGCTTACATCCGGCGCCGTATCACCGAATCGCCTTTTCGCGAAAAAACAACAGATTAAAAGGTTCCTGCTCTCGAAGTCTTCCGAACTGCATGGCGGCCTACTCTTGCGGGGATTGCCCTGGCAATGGTTGCTTCCACTCTCTATCACCTCGTTGCGACTTTTGCGCTGTCGATTGGGCCTCGGAACTACGGTCTCTCAGTGACCGGACTAACCGTCGCCACCATGGTCGCGGGCGTTGTTTCGCTGATTACTATTCCCCTAAGTGGCCGCCTATCCGACTCGGGAGGACGAAAACGCAACTACTACATCGGTATTCCGCTCGCCATGGTAACGGTTACGGTCTATTTCCTGTACTTACTGCCGTCACAGAATATTCTGCTTGTGGGTTGCGGAATGGTAGTAGCTATTGGGGTGGCACAAGCACTGATGTATGGCGTTGAAGGAGCACTCATTTCCGAGAACTATCCGACCGCCGGTTCGCTTCTCTGGGTTCTCAATTGCAAAACAGATTGGAACGCTGTTGGGCGCAGGATTCTCACCTCTGATTGCTTCGAGCTTGGCCGCCGCGTTTAAAACAACGCTTGGGCGTACGTTATCTTTTTCGGATTGGAGGCCGTAATTGCTCTAGTCGCCCTACCCTCATGAAGGAAACCTACCGCACCCCCCTGCAGCCGGCAGTTCGGTAACCGGACTACACGTACAGCTCGAATCTTTGGTCCAGTTGACGTGACGTGACGTGACGTGACGGCATGGACATCGGGAGAGGGCGAGTGAGAGCTGCTGAGTCCCAGGGCCTGCTGACGTAGCCACCGTCTCTGCGGCGCCCCCTCCGATCATGGCGCAACGAAGCATCACGGATCGGGTGGTGGGACCAGGCCGGGCACAGGACTTGGGGGCTCTTCGCGGTTCATGGGGAATTGGAATCCCTGATGAGTGTCATGCCGCCGTCCGGACGGCACTTCTCATGAGAATAACTGATTTGTAATTGCCTGGGTTGCGGTAGCCGCGGCCGGTGCGTTTGATGTGTTTGATGCGGTGTTGTTGGCCTCGACCTTGCCGGTGGTGGCGCCGGTGACGATGAGGACCTCGATCTCGTTCGACCATCTGCAGACGGTGCGGTAGAGCTGTTCGTTTCGGGCCGCGCGGCGGCCTGAACAAGGACGTGGAGTTCTTCTTTCGCGACGGCTGCGTCGGCGAGGGAGCTCGTGCGAAGCAGTGCCGCAGTTGTTCTTTGACTTCCAGACCGCTTCGAGCTTGCCGGTCGGGTCGTCAACGGCGAAGACGTCGGCCAGGCGGTGGGCTGCGCTGTCGCTGAGAGTGTCGCCGGCGCGCAGGAGCAGCATCCGGTGCGCCCAGGCCTTGTCCACGGTGCGGCCGCGTCGGCCCTTGACCTGCTGGGACAGGTTCTGGCGTGTCTCGGTCATTGCCTGGTTGCCCAGGGAGACGAGGTGGAAATGATCGACTGCGACTGCGGTGCGTGGGAGCCACATCCGTAGCGCTTTGCGGAACGCGGCCGAGGGGTCGATGGCGAGACTTGACGCCAGTCTCCAGTCCAGGGGACGGGCGAAGAGCCAGTCGCACGCCTTTGTGGTCCCGCCCATCGACCATGCCCAGGACTGCCCTGTGTCGAGGTCCACGATCGTGGTCATCCAGGGCTCTTGTCGGATCCAGGCGCTGGATTCCGGGTCACGGAAGATCGGACGGACCGGAACCGGTGTTCATCAATGCCCAGCATCCGCGACTGAGTTCATCGACATCAGGCAGTGTGAGCAGGCAGGCTTCATTCAGCGCGGCCCTCACCATCCACCACGAGACACCGAATGCCACAGCGGTCTCGGACACTGCCCGTCCCGAGCGGATCACCGCGTCAACGACGTGGTCCCGGAGCCGGCCGGTGGATCGGGCACGACGCGGGACCTGGGTTGTGGCTTCGAAGAACGAGAGCCGCGGGCAGGTCGTTCCTCGCAGTGCCAGCGGTATTTGGACCAGAGACTTCAACGGCGCCGGCGACCGGGATGTCCCGGATGCGCTGGACACGTCGTTCCTTCCGCCTGGTCGCTACGACACCGCAGGTCGGGCAGCCAGGTGGCTGGTCGGTTTCGATAATGATCCGGCGGCTCCCGTCGTCCAGGACGGTGGCGGAAATGACGCGGTAGTCGGGCAGGTTGAAGATGCTGGTGGCAGCGTCGGAGTCCACCCCGGTAGGCTCAGTCAAGGCTCGTGGTCCTGTCCTGGTTGAATGCTAGACACACTCATCCAGCAGGGCACGGGCCCTTCTGTCATCTACGACACGAGATCAATTCCCACGAACCACGAAGAGATTCCCTAACGCTTGTCAATGCTTTTTTTGGCTCTGGACGGCAGGCAGGGTGAGTGGACCGTCACCTGTGTTCCGCTGTGACGGGATGTGCGTCCATCGGGACGGGGCCGGTCGTTGGGCCGCTGGTTTGCACCCCCGGGCTGGTGAGGCGGAAGGTCGCCAGTGGCCGGCGGACAAATGGTGCAGGTCGCGATTTACCGTGTCAGGCGGGCCCGTTTTGCTTCGATCGTGTGGGACCGCGACTGGCTGCGTTGCTTGGGTGTGACGTGTAGTGGGAGGCTATGAGTTCTTTCGCTGCCCGTTTGGTGACCGGCTGGCCTTCGAGGTCCGGAGCTCATACATTTGCCCGGTGGTGAGGGTTTTCCAGGTCCTTTCGGCCAGTTTCCTGGCGACAGCGATCGTGGCCTGGGTGTGGCAGTGCCGTGTTCGGTCATGAGCCGGTGATCGAACGCGGCCAGCTGGGGATCCATGGTCCGGGCGACGCTACCGGCCTGGTAGAAAGCCAGGCGCAGGGGTGCCGGTCCTTCCTTGCTGATGGCCCGGCGAGACTGGTTCATCGTTCCGGAGGACCAGTTTGAAGGGGTGATGCCGACATAGTTGGCTGCTTTCTTGGCGCTGTCGAACCCGGATCCGTCGCCGAAGTAGGCTCGGATGCAGGGACCGGTTGCCGGGCCCACGCCGGGCAGGGACAGGATCAGCGGGTCATCGCCGTAGAGCTGCTCCACCACTGCCGTGCATGCGACGTGAAGCGATCCACCTTGCCCGGGACTCCTGCAGGTCAGTCAGGTGTTCCATCACGTCGACGGGCCAGCGCGTCCAGGTCCAGATGTCCGTCCCAGAATCCGCCCATCCCCGTGCTGCCGTCTTGATCGCTGTCGCGCGGGCGGGAGTATCGGCGACATCACGGGTGTGCTCGGCGACCACAGCCGTCAGGGTCGCCGCCCGCGCCGATGCCAGGGACCGGAGGTGGGGCCAGCGACCCAGCACGGCCAGGGCCGTTGACTCGGAACCGGCGAACGCGGTCCACACATCGGGAAAGGCCCACCTCGCAGTGACAGCAGCCGCCGCCAGTACCGGTTGCCGTCAATCACGGCGCGGCCCGGCGGACCACGGCCCGCCGCAGCGCCAACTGTCCCGGAGATGCAAGGACCAAGGGTGGCGGGTCGAAGATCTCGCCGACGTGCGTGAGGACTTCGGAGTCTATGACGTCGGATTTGTTCTTGCCCATGATGGCTCCGCGCAGCCGCGAGGAGTGGCGGGCGCCGATCATTCCATCTTGCCGCCGGCCCGTTCGACCGCGAGGGCCAGCGCCAGCCAGGTCATCGACGTCGGTTCCACGACCGCTGTCACAGGTGCAGGAACTGCGGCCAGCCGCGCCGAGAGTCTCTCCAACCCGGCCAGTGTCGGGTCGACCGTGAAACGGCTTAGGTGTTCTGTTCCGTCGTCGAAAAACTCCCGCACCGCGATATGGTGGCGTGCCGTGATGGCCGCGTCGATACCCGCCACTGCCCGGACGATCGCCGCGGGTTTATCCTGATTTTGCATGATGGTTCTCCTCCTCGCATCGAATACGTGCGATGGGACAACCCGTCTTTGGCCGGTCCACCAGCCGAGTCACCAGGCCGGGGCTTCCCCATCCTTGGGGAGAACCGTCATGCACTGTTCTGAGCGCCCGCGGCGACCTCCCTCACACGCCCGCAACTGCTGAGGAAGCGTCGGATACAGTTCCCGCGCTGTGAGTCATCCGGTGCCCGCCCGGACGAAACCCGGTGCTGCGCACCGTTCTCTTCCGGCCACCAATTCCCTCAATCGGGTCTGCTTGGAAGACAGGCCGGGGGCGACGATCTCTTTCACGAGCCATGACGCCCAGCCGAAAACCGGAACCACCCCGGCCCCTCCCAAGGCCACCGTAAACGACGACCACCCCACGTCAACAGGGGTACTTAAGAGATACAAGCCGACTTGGGCTGTATTCGGGTGTATGTCTGCCGCCGCCACAAGTCCTCATAGCGACTCTTGCCCAAAGGGATGCACCTCAGCGCCGGCGACGTGGAAATCGGGCAGGTTGAAAATAGCGGTGGCTGCACCGGGAGCGCATCGATATAGGCTGGAGTCGGGACATGGCTTTTAGGCTGGCGGCAGGCGGGGAAATCGTCCCGATCGCTCCCTCCACAGCGTTCCGGAAGGGCCGCGAAAGCGGGTTTTAGGACCAACCGTGTGTACGAACGGCTGCCCGTAAGCAGCAGTGCCGCTGTTGGGGTTGCGGGGCGAGCCGAGCTCGAGAGCGTCCGGATGTGAGCCGGCGGGTGGAGCTGGACGCGTTCCGTGGCTGGCTTTTGAGCACCGGCTCTCAAGGAGGGTTTGTTTCTTTTGGCACGGCCCGTTCTTTCCGGCGGAGCCCGGCGTGGTGTTGGAGTTATTGCACCCCGGATCCCGGTTACCTGGGAGGTCCATGACCGGATCCAAGTCGCTGGATCTATGTGGGTTCATGGTGCTGTCTGATTGCTGTGTCCGGGGATTGTTTGCTCGGCTGGCAGTGGTGGGATATGGAGTCTAGTTGGCGAACCAGGCCATGACAGAGACTCAGCAGAACACTTCCAGCAGGTCAAGGGCCGGGGCCGGGCAGCCGAAATGCTTCGCAGACCGCGTGGTGTGTGGCAGCGACAAGCTCAGCCCGGGACAGCCATCCGGCTGGTCTTCGCCGGAGATTGTCGTCCAAAGATTCGACCAGAGTGACCGTCGATGCCCGTAGAGGATTAGCTTCATCGCTGGTGCACCAATCGACGAATAGTTCCCATTCGGCGGGGATTACGCAGTGCGGCGTGTAACCCTGTAAGCAATGGTCCAAAAGTGAGCCATTTCGCCGCCGTAATGGGGGCTCACTTTTCGGCCGCCACCGACAAGACCACAGCGGCACGAGGGGGCCGATATCTGCGGCCGCAGGCTATGTCGTGAAAGCGGACTCCGGCCCACCCCCTACATGCTCCGTCGGGACACATACCGGCGCCGACCAGATTGCAATTCTGAGTGCCCAGGAAATTGCGCCCGACCACAAATACCTGACCACCGGGCTCGGCCGCGCCGCGTCCGAACTGCGTAGCTTGGCCTTTGTCTACCGAGGCGGCGTGGTGACGAGGTGATTTCATGGTTGGGGTCCCGAAGGGTGAGCTGGCCTCGAGTCGCGCGGACTGTTTGTAGGTAAGGGATCCCGGCGCGGCACCCGGCCGTCGGGTGTGTGCGTTGCGCTTCTTCTTGCCGCGCCGGGAATTTTTGACAGGTTTGTTGTCGCGGGCTGCTGGGACGATGCAGTGTGCGCGTCGCCCCGCAGCTGGCAGGGCGTCAGGCGTGGGTAAAGTTGGGCTGTCTCTTTTCGACGAAGGCGCGCATACCTTCTTTTTGGTCCGAGCTGGCGAACACAGAATGAAAAATCCTGCGTTCGAAGAGGACGCCGCTGTCCAGTGGCATTTGAAATGCAGCATTCACTGCCTCTTTTGCCAGCATTACGATTGGCGCGGACTTCTCGGAGATCGCCTTCGCAGTTTCCAAGGCATCTTCCAAGAGCCTGTCGTGAGGGACGACCCTTGCTACGAGACCGATGCGTTCAGCCTCGGCCGCGTCTATGGTGCGGCCCGTGAGGATCATCTCCATAGCCTTTGCCTTTCCAACGGCGCGCGTCAGGCGCTGCGAACCGCCCATGCCAGGTATCACGCCCAGTTTGATTTCCGGCTGGCCAAATCGCGCTGAGTCAGCTGCGATGATGAAGTCGCACATCATTGCCAGTTCACAGCCTCCGCCCAGCGCGTGGCCAGCGACGGCAGCAATTACTGGGGTCCGCACGGCGGCAAGGCCGTCCCAGCCCTGCAGCCAATCGTCCAAGTACATATCCATGTAAGTCCGGGAAGACATCTCCTTGATGTCGGCGCCTGCGGCGAAGGCGCGATCGGATCCGGTCAGAAGGATGGCACCTGTATCAGGGTCCTTGTCTAAGCTTCTGGCAGCGGACACGACTTCTTCCATCAGTTGAAGGTTCAGTGCGTTTAGGGCCTCCGGTCGATTCAGTGTGATGACGCCTACGCGTCCACTTTGCTTTACGGTGATGGTTCGCAAATTCATGATCTTCCTCGAAGGAGGCTGCGCTAGGCAACTAGGAGTGGGTGTGGTTTCCAACTGGTACCGGCCGCTCTTCGGGCCCGTTGTAGGCGCTTAGCGGGCGGATGAGGGCGTTGGAGGCGGCCTGCTCCATGATGTGGGCTGTCATGCCGGGGATGCGGCTGGCGACGAAGATTGGTGTGAACATTGGGGTGTCGAAGCCGATCAGGTGATAAGCCGGACCTGAAGGGTAGTCAAGGTTTGGTTTGATGGCTTTGGCCTCGTCCATGGCCTGTTCGAGGCCGTTGTACAGTCCCAGAATTTCCGGCCTGCCGTAGTGGTCGATCAGCTTGTCCAGGGCCGTCTTCATGGTGGGCACCCGGGAATCGCCGTTCTTATAGACCCGGTGTCCGAAGCCCATGACCTTTTTCTTCTGCGCCAGGGCTTGCTCCATCCAGGATTTGGCCCGGGCCGCGGCTTCGTCGAGGGACTCCTCCGGGCGTATGCCAATTTCATTGAAGGTGTGCATGACTGCTTCATTGGCGCCGCCGTGCAGGTGACCTTTAAGGGCCCCGATCCCGGCTGTAACGGCGGAATGCAGGTCCGAAAGCGTGGACGTAACTACACGCGCGGTGAACGTGGAGGCATTGAAGGAGTGCTCCGCATAGAGGATCAAGGACACATTGAAGGCCTCGACGACCTCGTCCGCGGGTTGTTCACCGAAGCTCATCCAGAGGAAGTTGGCCGAGTAGCCCAGATCATCCCGGGGGTTCACGACATCCTGCCCGCGGCGACGGCGCTGGTCGTAGGCAACCACGGCGGGCATGGCCGCGAACAGGTCAATGGCCTTTGTCATGTTCGCTTCGGGTGAGGAGTGCTCGGCCAGAGGGTGACGCGCGCCGAGGACGGATGCTGCGGTGCGGCAGACGTCCATGGGATGAGCCGTCTTCGGCAGGGCATCAATGATCATTTTGAGAGCCGGTTCGAGGCTCCTGCCTGCACGCTCGCGAGCGGTGAATTCCGCTAGTTCGCTTTCTGAGGGAAGCTCACCGTTCCAGAGGAGGTAGGCGACCTCTTCGAAGCTGCACCGGGCGGCGAGTTCCTGAACAGGGTAGCCGCGGAACAGCAGGGAGTTGGTATCCGGGTTGACCTTGGAAATGGCGGTGTAGTCCACCACGACTCCGGTGAGGCCTTTTCTGATGTTTGTGTCAGTCATGCTGAACTCCTTCGTTGCAGTACGTGAATTAGCGGATGTCAGGGATCTCGAAGTTGAAGACGTCGGAATCGAATTTGTTGTAGGCCTCGTAGTCCACGAGGTCATAGAGACGCGCCCGCGTGAGCATTTCGGGCACGCTCACTTGCTGTGTTCCGAGGCTCCTGAGCGTGTCCAGGACCCGTTCAGCGGCGCCCAGGGCGCTGCGGAGTAGGGTCACCGGGTAGATCACCATGTTGACGCCCACGTTCTGCAGTTGGTCCACGGTGAACAGGTCGCTTTTGCCGAACTCGGTCATGTTGGCGAGGATGGGCACGTCGACGGCGTCACGGATGGCCCGGAACTCGTGCAGGTCACGCATGGCTTCGGGGAAGATGGCGTCAGCCCCGGCGTCGACCAGTTCCTTTGCCCGGTCTTTGGCGGCTTGGAGTCCGTCCACGGCCCGGATGTCGGTGCGGGCCATGATGAGGAAGTTCGGGTCCCGGCGCGCATCCGCTGCAGCACGGATGCGTTTGGTGGCTGTGTCCAGGTCCACTACGTTCTTGCCGTCCAGGTGGCCGCAGCGCTTGGGGTTGAACTGGTCCTCGATGTGGCAGCCGGCCACGCCGGCGTTTTCGAGTTCCTGGACGGTGCGGGCCACGTTCATGGGTTCGCCGAATCCGGTGTCGGCGTCCATCAGGCAGGGCAGGTCAGTCATGCGGGCGATCTGCCCGGCACGGGTGGCAACTTCGGTGAGGGTGGTCAGGCCGATGTCCGGCAGGCCAAGGTCATTGGCCAGCACGGCACCGGAGATGTACACGCCGGCGAAGCCTTTTTCCTCGATCAGCCGCGCCGAGAGCGGGCTGAAAGCGCCGGGGAACTGGACGATGGTTCCCGAGGACAGGATTTCCCGCAGTTTAACGCGTTTCCACTCGGGCGTTGTTCTTGAATACAGCATTTAGAACAGTCCCTGTGGGGCGGCATCGAGGTCGATGACGCCGGGGGCGGCGGTGATGTTCAGCTGGTCAAGCTCGCCCGGGCCCAGGTCCGGGAGGCTTTCGGCGGCGGCGAGGAAACGTTCGATTTCCTGCTCGGCGACGAGTCCGGCGGCGAGGGTGCGGAACTTGTTGATGTACTGCTGGCGGGCGAAGGGCCGGGCGCCGAGGGGGTGGGCGTCGGCCACGGAGATCTCATCGGTGATGACTGTGCCATCGTTCAGGGTGATCTCCACGGAGCCGCCGAAGGCCTTTTCGGCGATGTCCAGCGAGTGGTAGCGGCGGGTCCATTCGGCATCCTCAACGGTGCTGACCTTGTTCCACAGCTCGACGGTGTCGGCCCGGCCGGCACGCTCCGGGGCGTAGGAATCAACGTGGTGCCAGGAGCCGTCCTGCAGGGCGACGGTGAAGATGTACGGGATGGAGTGGTCCAGAGTTTCGCGGCTGGCCGTGGGGCTGTACTTCTGCGGATCGTTGGCCCCGGAACCGATGACGTAGTGCGTGTGGTGGCTCGTTTTGATCAGGACCGACTTCACGTTCGCGGAGTCGGTGGCTTCCGGGTGCTCCTTGTGCAGCTTGCGGGCCAGATCGATCCAGGCCTGGGCCTGGTACTCGGCGGAGTGTTCCTTGGTGTACGTGTCCATGATGGCGCGCTTTGCCTCGCCCGCTTCGGGCAGCGGAACCTCGTACGAGGCCTCGGGGCCATCCAGCATCCAGGCAATGACGCCGTCTTCGCCTTCGTAGATCGGCACCGGAGAGGTCTGGCCGCGCATGGAGCGGTCCACGGCCTCAACGGCCATCTTGCCAGCGAACGCCGGAGCGTGGGCCTTCCAGGTGGAAATCTCGCCCTTGCGCGACTGGCGGGTGGCGGTGGTGGTGTGCAGCGCCTGGCCAACGGACTGGAAGATCGTCTCCACATCCAAGCCGAGGAGCGTGCCGATGCCGGCTGCGGCGGACGGGCCGAGGTGCGCCACGTGGTCAATCTTGTGCTTGTGCAGGCAGATGGCCTTGACCAGGTTGACCTGGATTTCGTAGCCGGTAGCGATGCCGCGGATCAGGTCCTTGCCGCTGGCGCCAACGTGCTGCGCGACTGCCAGGATAGGCGGAATGTTGTCCCCGGGGTGCGAGTAGTCCGCCGCGAGGAACGTGTCGTGGTAATCGAGTTCGCGGACCGCTACGCCGTTGGCCCAGGCAGCCCATTCAGGCGAAACCCTGTCGGTGATGCCAAAAACACCGGCACCCTTGCCGTTAGTGGTCGGTGCATGGGTCAGAGCCTGGGCGCGGGCGGCGACAATGGGCCCGCGGTTCAGGGAAGCGATGGCAACCGAAGCGTTGTCGATGACCCGGTTGATGACCATCTCGGTAACGTCCGGTGTGACCTCGACGGCGTCGGCGGCCACTGCTGCGATCTTGTGGGCCAGCTGGTCTTCACGGGCGAGGTTCTCTTCGCTCTTGTAGACACGGACGGAATGTTTATTTTTCACGTTGATTCTTTCAAAGGATTGCGGATGACGGCTTATGGACCGCGCAGGTGTGACACTTCGCGATGTGGTTGAGGAGGAGGTGGAGCTAGTTCCGGTAGAGCAGCAGCGCTTCGCCCTGTCCACCGCCCCCGCAGAGGGCGACCGCCGCGCGGCCCGCTCCCCGGCGGAGCAGTTCGTTGGCGGCATGAAGTGCTAGGCGCGCACCGGAAGCTCCGATGGGATGGCCCAAAGCGATGGCCCCGCCGTGTATGTTGCAGCGGTCCAAGGGGATTCCCAACTCGTTCAACGACTGAACCGCGACGGCGCCGAAAGCCTCATTGATCTCGATGAAGTCGAGATCTTCTGCGGTCCACCCGGCCCGTGCCAGCGCCGCACGGGTAGCGTTCGAGGGCTGTGAATGCAGTGAATTGTCGGGACCAGCTACTTGGCCCGGGGCGCTGACGACGGCAAGTATCTCAAGTTGGAGTCGTTCGGCGTTGGCGCGGCTAGTGAGGACAAGGGCTGCAGCTCCATCGGAGAGGGGCGAGGCGTTTCCTGCCGTGATGCTGCCATCCGCGGCAAATGCGGGACGTAATTGGGACAGGACCTCGAGGTCCGTGCCCGGTCTTATTTGTTCGTCCCTGTCAAGAACCAGGGACTGTCCCTTCCTACCGTGAACAGTGATGGGTACGATTTCGTCCTTGAACACTCCTTCGTCGGCTGCCTGAGCAGCTCGCCGATGGGACGCTGCTGCCACCTCGTCCTGTTGGCGTCTCCCTATGCTGTGCACCTGGTTGCCTCGTTCAGTCAGAAGGCCCATAGAGACACCTTCTTGCGCGTCGCTGAGTCCGTCGCTGACGAGTGAATCGATCATGTTGCCGCCGCCGTATAGCCATCCTTGGCGCGAGCCAGGCAGCAGGTGCGGACTATGACTCATGGATTCCTGCCCCCCGGCAACAACTACTTCCGCATCACCGGCGCGGATGAGGCGGGCAGCATCTATGACGGCGGTAAGCCCGGACAGGCAGACTTTGTTTATTGTGGTCGCAGGTACCGTCCCGCTGATTCCGGCTTTTAGTGCGGTCTGGCGGGCCGGATTCTGTCCGGAGCCCGCCTGCACGACCTGGCCGATCACGACGGCATCTACCAGGCCCGGATCGATGCCGGCCTTTTCAAGTGCTCCGCTTACTGCTGCTGCACCGAGTTCTACCGCGGTCAATCCCGCCAACTGGCCGTTGAGCTTGCCCTGGGGAGTTCGGGCACCACCGATAATCACTACATCCTCCGGATGGGAGGGAATTTCATGTGCTGGATTGTTGTGCATGCTTTGTCCTTTGAAATCAGTGCTGATCTGCGGGGCTACCGGGAGGCCATTCGCAGCGCCCCATCCATTCGGATGATTTCCCCGTTGAGATAGTCGTGTTCGATGATCGACAGTGCCAGTTGAGCGAATTCCCCGGGACGGGCTAGGCGTTTGGGGAATGTGACGCCGGCGGCAAGTCCTCGGCGGACTTCGTCGCTCACGGAGGCCATCATGGGGGTCTCCACAATGCCCGGTGCAATGGCATTTACCCGTATTCCATACTGGGCTAGGTCCCTGGCGGCAGGAAGGGTGAGGCCTACTATGCCGGCTTTTGACGAGGCGTAGGCGGCTTGGCCGATCTGGCCTTCGAAGGCAGCGATGGAGGCGGTGTTAATAATTACACCGCGTTGACCGTGTTCATCCGCGGCCGTGCGCGAGATGGCTTCAGCCGCGGAGGCGAGAACGTTGAAGGATCCGACGAGGTTGACTTCGATGACCTTTGCGAAGAGTGAGAGGTCATGCACACCTCTTTTGCCGAGGATTCGCATCGTCGGGAGAATCCCTGCGCAATTGATTACTGTCCGCAGGGGCTTGTCGGCCGAGGCTTTTAGGACGACGTCACGGATCTGGGCAACGTCGGTTACATCGGCCTCGAGGTACTCCACGCCGTTTACCGGCTGACTCTGTCCGATGGAGTCGCCGAGGTCGACGGCAAACACGTATGCGCCCTGTTCGGCGAGAACCCGGGCGGTGGCTGCGCCAAGGCCTGACGCGCCACCGGTAACGATTGCTGCAGTATTGCTGAGCTCCATTTGATTGCTCCTCCGTGGGGCGTTTGGTCCCGTGACAGTGCATGTGATGATGCGGCCGTTATTGGTGTGGATGGCAGCGGCATTGAATCAGGCGAACGCCGAGATCCCGGTCAGTGCCCGCCCGACTAAGAGAGCGTTTATTTCGTAGCTGCCCTCATAGGAGTAGATCGCTTCTGCGTCCGCGAAAATTTTCGCCATCTCGAAGTCGGTGCTGATTCCATTGCCTCCGACGATTGACCTGCCGAGCGCCACGGTCTTGCGCATCCGCTCTGTGCAGCTTGCTTTTGCCAGCGCAGCATGGTCCATGGTGAGAAGGCCCGACTCTGTTAGGCGTGCGAGTTGGATCATCAGGGAAAGGGACATCGTGGCGTTTCCGATCATTCGCGCCAGTTGGTCCTGAATGAGCTGGAAGGAAGCGATTGGTTTGCCGAATTGCTTGCGCTGGAGTGCGTATGCCCTCGCAACGTCGAATGCTGCAAACTGCTGGCCTACGGCCTGCCAGCTGACCCACACCCTTGAGTGCAGGAGGAGGGAGTTGGCATCCCGGAACGTTCGTGTTCCTGGCAGCCAGTTGGTGAACGGGATTCTGACGTTATTCAGGGTGATATTGGCGTTCTGAATGATGCGGACAGCTGTCTTGTTCGATATGGCTTCAGTGCGGAAGCCCTCGGTGCCTTTCTCGACGATGAACCCTTTGATCTGGTCGTCGGCTGTATCGCGGGCCCAGACCAGGACGTAATCCGCGAAGGTACCGTTGCCGATCCATCGTTTGTGGCCATTCAGAATCCATTCATCTCCGCTTCGGGTTGCGGTGGTTTCCATCTGCCTGGAAATGTCGGACCCGTGCAGGGGCTCCGTAAGGGCGAAGGCTCCTACTTTCTTGAGCGATAGCAGGTCTGGAAGCATGGTCTGACGATGCTCATCGGAGCCCAATTCGCGGATTGCTGTGGTGAACAGTTCGTCATGGACGCCAAAAAACGTGGACACAGAGGTATCCGCGCGTGCGAATTCCATCTGAATCAGACCGGCCAACAGATGCCCACGGCTATTCAATCCGGTCAGTTGCTGCTTGCCCAGTTTGGGTAGGAGCTCAAATGGGAATTCCGCTCGATTCCAAAAATCAACGGCGATTGGACGTACTTCTTGCTGGAAGAAGTTGCGGGCCTGGGCGAGCTGGGTCTGCTCGGCTGCGGTGAGAAGGCCCGAAAGGTAAAGAAGATCGGCCTCGGGGTAGGGCGGCAAGTCATCCTGAACTTCTGGCGCTGCGGATGCAGGCCCCGGCCCTTTCTGGAGCACCGGCATGGTTCCTCTTCTCTGACGTTCGGTTTGTTGTTTGACGGTCTGGTTCAAGCCCGGCCACGTTTATGGGGAGCTTGCCTATGGACTTGAAAGTTCGATGGGATGAAGCGCTTCTAGCCCGAATCTTGGTTTACGAGCTGCCGGCTGAGTCCTTCGCCTTGGGAGCCAACGGATGCTGCCGTCGGCAACACTATTTGGCCCGCTGTCACACCCCTTTGGAGGGAGGGCCGATGTTGGCTGACTTCAACCCACGATCCGATCGGGATGGCCGGTCATCTGCCACTAGGGAGCGGCCTTATCATGGCGGCCGTACTCGGGATTTAGGTTGTTACCTGTGGTGGTTTAGAGCAGCGCCAGGCCGGGTTCTCTGAGGAGCGCGGCTGTGTCTGCTAATAGCTGTGAGCCCTGCTGTCCATCCATGATCCGGTGGTCAAAGGACAGTGCCAGCTGGAGGACGGATCGCGGCTCGATTCTTTCGCCTTTTTCGTCCTCTACGACCCAGGGGGCCCGACGAACTGTTCCTACCGCCAGGATCGCGGCCTCCCCTGGGTTCAAGATTGGTGTGCCGGTGTCAATTCCGAAAACGCCGATATTCGTGATCGTGACTGTGCCGTTGGTCATCGCCGCTTGTTCGGTCTTGCCCGACCTGGCTGTCGAGGCCAGGTCGCCGATCGCCGTCGCTAGTTCAGCGAGACTCAGGTACTGGGCACCCTTGATGTTGGGCACGATCAGCCCTCTCGGGGTGGCCGCCGCGATGCCCAGGTTGACTTCGCGGTACTGGATGATTTCCTGCGCGGCTTCATCCCACTTCGAGTTCGCCTCGGGCGTCCGCTGAATGGCCTTCAGGAAGGCGCCTGCCACGAAGGCAAGCGGTGTGAGCTTAACGTCCGCAAACTCCCTGCGGCGGCCTATTTCGGATTTCAATGCCAGCGTCCGTGAAATGTCGACTGTAACGAATTCCGTGACGTGCGGTGCTGTAAACGCAGACTGCACCATGGCAGCCGCAGTGTGTTTTCGCACCCCCTTGATAGGAATACGGATATCGCCGCCAGCGACCGGGTTTACTTGTGCCTTCAGGGCACCAACCGGGGTGTCGCTGGAACCATTGTCGCTGGCGCGTGCCCGGAGCACGTCTTCGCGGGTGCATATGCCGCCAGGCCCGGTGGGTTCTACGGCATGCAGATTGAGGCCAAGGTCTTTTGCCAGCTTTCTGACCGGCGGGCTCGCCTTTGGGCGCCGGGTTTCGGCAGGTGGCTGAACCGCTGAACTTTCCTGAACTTCGCTTGGGACCGTTCGGGAGCGACGTCGCTTACTTTGAACTTCACGTGCTCCATAGCCGACCAGGAGTTTGGGATCTTCCTCATCCGCGGTGGCTGTTGACTCTTGGGACGTTCCTGACCTGTCGGATCCGTCAGCAGGCTCAGGTGATGAAGTCGCGATGCTGATGATTGGCCGTCCTACATCAACCGTTTCCCCTTGTTCGGCCAGCAATTCGCTGACTTCACCTGCAAATGGGCAAGGGAGTTCAACCAGCGATTTTGCTGTCTCGATTTCTACGATGGCTTGGTTAACCGTGACTTGGTCGCCTTGTTTGACAAGCCAGGTGATGATTTCTGCCTCGGTGAGGCCTTCACCCACGTCCGGCAGGGCGAATTGTTTTACGATCATGGTTCATCTCGTCCGTTAGTAGTTGGAGCTGCGGTCAACCGCATCAAGGATTCTGTCCAGCCCGGGAAGCCACTCTTCTTCCAGCCTGCTTGAGGGTGGGCGTGACGTGCCGGTGACTCTGATTACTGGGGCCTCCAAAGAATGGTTGCCGCGCTATTCACCAGGGGCGGGATCTCTCCTCCGATTCCTGCGCAACGGGAGGCCCCGTGAGCCACCGCTAACCGCCTCGTCCGCTCTACGGAACTGATTCACGTCGGGGGCGATTACCAAAACCTCACACATGGGTGCCTCCTCATCTAATCGGTAGTAGTGCTGATTGATCTGATACCTAACCTTGAGATGTGCCTGCGGCTATGGTCAACTTATAAGCACTTAACTAAGCATCAGATGTAGATGAGGGAAACTTTGCGGGATTCAGCTGGACGAAATGATTAGTATCGATAGGCTCGACTCGGAGCTCCTGAAGAGGCTCGACAGCAACGCCCGTGCTGGTGTCGCAGACCTTGCCGCCCAGTTGGGCATCTCCCGCAACACGGTTCTGGCCCGACTCCAACGTTTGGAGAAGCGCGGTGTGCTCCAAAAATTCAGACCGGTTGTAGACCTCGAAGCAGCCGGAATCCCGGTGCAGGCATTCGTTGGTCTGGAACTCGATCAGCGGCAGCTGCGCAACGTCGTCATAGCACTCAGCCAGATCCCGGAGGTCCTTGAGGTAACGACCCAGGCGGGCAGGGAAGACCTCCTGGTAAGAGTGGCATCCGCAACACTCCAGGAGCTTCAAGCCGCCGCAGCGCGGATGGTCGATATTCCCGGCGTCAGGCACACGAATACAACCCTCACGGTGTCGACCCCCCTCCCCTATCGTGTCCAGCCGCTGCTTGACCATTTAACGAAGGATTTAGGTTGGGGACGTTCTACTCCACTCCCCGACTGACCCGGCTCTACTGCCGGGCCGAGGCGCGCAGATGCGGTTATTGCAGCAAGGGTGGGCATGCCAAGAGTCCGCCGTTTTCAAGGCCTTCCGCAAGCCTCTAATGCCAACGCCTGCTGAGCCGTTCGCGGCCCCCTGTCCGTATCTCTGCGGTGCCCAGCAGTCGGGACTTTCAGGGGTTTGATGTTTGAATCTCTGCCTGCTGAAAGCCAGCTTTCATGGCCCGTCTGCGGGAAGGCCCTGAGCCGCAGTAAGGCAGTTTCCCGTGGCCGCCGACCTATCAGGTCAAAATCTCCGTTTCGACGACGAAGCCGGCCGCGGCGCGGACCACCTAATGAGACCAGGGTGATACAGGATCGATGTGCTCGCTACGCCGACCGGGCTAGGTGGCGAGCATCGGTGTGCACTGTTCTTAGTGCTCGGGCGGCCAGGCGCCCTTGCAGTGGGGCGCCCGGCCGTCGCTGCGCCGGGAAGCAGAACGAGTGCCGCCAAACTTTTTCGGGTTTGTTTTCACATCCGTCCACAGGGCTGCTAGGTAATACGGCAGGGGTGGGCGATCGAGGCAGGGCCGTTGTAACCGTGACCTGCGAACCGAACTGGTCGGCTCCCAGAGCTTCCATCTCTGGATCCCCATTCCGCCCGGTTTTGCCTAAAAGTTAGCTGCAATGCCGACCGGAAGTCATAGAGTCGCCCGGCGCCGGACGATCGGCGAGAAAAACGCCACAGATTTATGACCCACCACTGGCATGCTGTGGCTCGGAACCGTTGGAGGGAGCGCCCACTGCCTGCCCAACCCGCTGTCTTACGTCTTCGGAGATTCGTCCGGCGGTTAGGGCAATATCCGCTCCGGCTTGGGACATTACCCCATACACGGGGAGGATTTCAGGCATTCGTTCCGAGAGGGCGCGGATATGCTCAGTCACCGTTCCGATGTCACCGCGTACCACTGGCCCGGTAGCTCCGGCGGCGCCTCGCACGAGTGCGTTTTCCAGCGCTGCCGCCAGCGCCGGGCGAAGCACTTCAGATGTGTCCTTAATCGAGATGCTTGCGAGCATGGCCGATGACTGAACAATCAGGGTTACCAGGTGATTGCTGGCATGGGTCATAGCTGCGTGGTACATGATGCGGTCTGATTCGTCGACCTTGAAGGGGATCCCGCCCATGTCCTGGACGAGGTTCTCTGCGGTCATCCGGTCCTCTGCAGTCACGGCAAAACGGGCACCGGTTATACGGCTCAGTTCGGTGTCCCGGTCTCCGCTGAAAGCCATTGCCGGGTGCAGCGCTATCGCCGCGGCTCCCTGCTCGCTCAGGGGGCCAAGCACAACGGCCCCATATCTTCCGCTGACGTGAACGACATTGACGCCGTGCCAGTCGTTTCCCTCCGCGGCCAAGGTCTCGACGAGGCCTTGCAGAACGTCATCGGGCACGGCGAGAAGTACCAGATCGGCTCCGGCGGTAGCTTCAGCAACCGTTGACGCCGCCTGGAAGTCCCCCAGTGTTTCCCGCGCCCCGTCTACGGCAGTTGGCGACGGGTCCCACACGGAAACCACAGTGTGGCCAGCGCGAACCAACGCCGTTGCGAGAACTATGCCGACTTTGCCAGCCCCAACCAGACCGATTGAGTGCTGGTGACCACTATGCACGGGGGTTCTCTTCGGACTTGCGTGAGTTTTCCTGAACGCGCCCGGTCATAGGGCGCATAATGCTTCGTTCGAGTTCCGGCGTCCCGTCGAGGACACCGGCGGCAGTGATCAGTGCCACTGTTACCTTCTTTCGTTGTTGGCGGGCGCGTTTCAGCCCATCAGCCAGCTCATGGCTATGTCAGGGAGGCGCCATCGCGGCGATCCTCCAGCGGTGCAGCGTCTCGGGCTAGAGCCCTCAAATGCGAAAATTGGAACACTTTGGATCCAGACGATTCACAAGACGTACGTTCCACTGTGCCGCGGCAAGCGAAACATGTCAATAGTCGCTGGAATCGCCGTGCCACATGCAATACTGCAGGATCAAGACATGAAACACCGCACATCCCAGAGGTAAGGCCGGTGAATTTCCTGGTCGGGCACGTTGTGGCGAAATGGCAGGGCGGTTGCTGGTTTACTGGTCGCGGAGCAGTAACTGGTTTCATGCTCGGTCGGCACGCTTCTGGCTCGACTAAGGTTGTATTAACGAAAGGTTGTGGGTGGTGGGCGGTTCACAGTCAATGCAGCGCGGTCGCGGTGACGGCCTCGTTGATGCTCCTGCTCGGCGCAAGGTCCCTTTGGTGGATGAAGTCACTGCGCTTCTGCGCGAGCGAATTTATTCGCAGCAGTATCCTACAGGGGCCTGGCTAAAGCAGGAGGAGCTCTCCGAGGAACTGGGCGTAAGCCGTACGCCTCTGCGCGAAGCTCTGCGGCGGCTGGAACAGGAAGGTCTGATCAAGTCTGACGCGCGCCGGGGAGTCAGAGTCATTTCAGGTGATGTCCAGACTTTGCTCGCGGCCTACGAACTGCGGGCTGTGATCGATGGCTTAGCGGCGCGATTGGCTGCGGCGACCGTCTCGGTTGCACGCCTGCGTGACCTTAGACAAGTCATTGCTGCGCAGCGCAAGGCTGTCGAACCATGGAACCCGCGGGGGTATTCAAAGCTCAATGTTGATTTCCACGAAATGATCGCGCAAATGACCAACAACGAGTTTGTGATTGCCCAGACCTCCATTATTCGGATGACAGCTCAGGTATTTGCCCCCGTTGCGATGATCGAGCCCAGCAGTGCACTTCGCGCCATCGATGAGCACACAGCAATTGTCGACGCGATCGAATTGGCGGATGGAGTCACGGCCGAGCGCCTCGCCAGGGACCATATCGAGAAAACGATCCATCAGCTCCGCAGCGGCGCTCCCCGGGAGTCCACAGCAGGATATTTACGAGCGCCTGCCTAGCTGACAGCGCCTTGGGTTGCGGAGTAGTAGCCGGACTGGCCAAACGGCTTGACCCGTCGGATTGGTTCTTTTGGTCCTGTACAGCAGGAACGCCAAATCTTGACTGGGTCCCTGCTGTACAGGTGGGGTCAGATCGCGGCCATCGCCGTCATGATGGATGTCTCCTCGATCTGGGAACTTATGCCCGTTTCGTCCGTGATTCGCTCAGCGATCCGATCGCCGATCTGCTCGGTCGTGGCCCCCATACCTGCTCCGGCCAAGGCCGGGAGTTCACCGAGTACCGAAGCCGCTGCGTTCTCCAGAGCCAGCGCTGCCTTGCCTTCGCCCAAGGATGCCAGGCATAGCGCGGCGGAGAGTACAGCCGCTGCCGGATTCGCCCATCCCTTTCCGGCAATATCAGGTGCGGACCCGTGGACGGGTTCAAACATGCTGGGTGCGGTGCCATCCAAGTTAAGGTTGGCGCTGGCCGCAACGCCGAGGCCCCCTTGGATGGTGGCGCCCAAGTCTGAAATGATGTCGCCAAAGAGGTTGTCGGTCACGATTACGTCGAATCGCTCAGGATTCATCGGCATGTGCTGGCACATTGCATCAGCATGGATGTAGTCAACTTCGACGTCATCGTACTGGGCAGCGTGCTCGTTGACGACGCTTTGCCACAGCTCGCCGGCGTGGACGAGGACATTCTTCTTGTGGCAGAGCGTCAGCTTACCGCGGCGTGCCCGTGCCAGCCGGAAGGCGTAATCGACGACGTCAGAGATGGCCTGGGCCGTGTTAACCGATTCCTGGAGAGCTACGGCGTTTCTGGTCCCGGCATGGACTGTCGAACCTCCGCCCACATACATGCCCTCGGTGTTCTCACGAACGACCACGAAATCGCAACGCCCCGGGTCGAGATCTTTGATTGGGGTCGGGACTCCGGGATAGAGGCGGACAGGTCGAAGGTTGACCTGCTGGCGAAGCTCGCGGCGCATCCTCAGGATCAAACCCCGTTCGAGGATCCCCGGGGTTACCCTAGGATCTCCCATGGCCCCGAACATTATGGCGTCGTGGGCCCGGAGACTGTCCATGGTGCCTGGGTCGATGAGTGTTCCCGTCTCGAGATATGCCTGTGCACCCAGCGGATATTCCGTCGTCTGCAGACCAAAACCGAAGCGGCTGGCCGCGGCGTGGAGCGCTTTGACAGCCTCCCTGTTGACCTCCGGGCCGATGCCGTCGCCGTGAATTATGGCCAAGTCATAAGTAGTCAAGAATATCGCGTCCTAATTAGTGAGGTTAGAGTCGGGCCGAAGCTCGTCGTCCCCGTGGGACGA
The DNA here is from genome assembly GCF_003268655.1 of Arthrobacter dokdonellae. Lineage (NCBI taxonomy): Bacteria > Bacillati > Actinomycetota > Actinomycetes > Micrococcales > Micrococcaceae > Arthrobacter > Arthrobacter dokdonensis. The sequence continues at coordinate 22,082 of NZ_CP029643.1, forward strand.
CATCTCTTGGTGATGCTCCGTCGGTGTTCGACAGCAAGGAGATTCAGCAATTAAAGAAGCGCCCTGCTCGGACTTTTCGCACATCCGAGGACTCACGGCTTCTTTGGATCCAGAGGCTCCATTATCCCGAGATGAACGACTTGCGTCAACAGTTCTTGCCATTTCGGTGACCGTTGCAGCTACGAATCCAAGGTCTAAGCGCAGTTTGATGGCGTGCGCGATTCGGTTTTTAACTGCTGCGCTTGACGTGAGACTGCTCACTAGCGCATCCTGTTAGGAGCTACCGGCCTTACCAGTGGCTACTAAACGAACCCCCGAAGGAGTGGACCGAACAGTGGGCCTCTTTAAACCCCCTTACCCCAATGGACTACCTATTGCCGGAGAATGGGTTACCGACGGCGTCGGTACGTCCACCATTTCGTTTCCCTACGACGGCTCCGAGGTGGCGCAAGCCCCGGTCGGCACAACCGACCACGCCAGAAAAGCACTGGATGCCGGCCTCACCGCTCAGCCGCTGGTCGCAGCGCTGCCTGCATCCACCCGCCGCCAGCTGTTGTTGGATGTCCGCCATGCCATTGAGCAGCGCCGCTCCGAATTCGAACAGCTCCTGGTGACAGAAACGGGCAAGCCGCTTGTGGATTGCCGAACGGAAGTAAGCCGCACCCTGTTCACCTGGGCCGCGGCGGCCGAGGCCATCTCCGCCCTCCATGGGGAGACGGTACCGCTGGATATTCAGGCGGGCGGCGAAGGGCTGATCGGGTACTGGACACGCAAGCCCATTGGCCTGGTTATCGGTATCGCCGGGTTCAACTATCCCCTGCTACTGGCCACCCACAAGATCGCACCGAGCATCGCCGCTGGATGCGCTGTGATCTGCAAGCCGGCACCCAACACGCCCTTGTCGACCTTATGGTTGGTCCACCTGATTCGTCAGTCTGCCCAGGCCCTGAATGTCACCGAGGACATTGTTCAGATGATCACCGGCGGCCCAGAAGTCGGGAGCGTCCTTACCAGCGATCCCCGGATCGGTGCTGTCAGTTTCACAGGTTCTGCAGCTGTCGGACACCAGATTGCGCGGGACTGCGCCCCGCGCAAGGTACTACTTGAGCTCGGATCCAATGCTGCACTGATTGTGGCACCGGATGCTGATCTGGATGCAGCAGCCGATGCCGTCATCCGCGGCGGCTTCTACGGCAACGGGCAGGCATGCATATCAATCCAACGCATTGTTGCTGACGAAAGCATCATCACTGATCTTTCCAAACGGGTGGTGGAGCGAATGGGAGAGGTGGTAGTCGGGGACCCCAGAAATGAACAAACTCGGGTAGCCAAACTCATCAACGAAGACTCAACCCGGCGGGTAACAGAATGGATTGACGAAGCTGTCAGCAACGGTGCCGAGATCGCCTTCGGCGGCGGAACCAAGGATGGACTTCTCGAACCCACCGTCCTCGTTGACGTCCCGTCCGGCGTAAAGGTTTGGGATGAGGAAATCTTCGGGCCAGTTGTGTGTATTCGCTCCGCGCCCGATTTTGATGCAGCCATAGACCTCGTCAACAAATCCCGCTACGGGCTGCAAGCGAGCGTTTTTACAGCCTCGCTTGCCAAGGCCTACCAGGCAATAGACGGGCTCGACGTCGGCGGGGTGATCGTCAACGAGGTCCCCGGCTACCGGAATGACACGATGCCCTATGGCGGGGTCAAGGATTCAGGAACAGGACGTGAAGGGCCCCGCTTCGCAATGGAAGAACTGACCGTAACCCGCATGGCCGTTATTCGCCCTGACAGGAGAACCGCAAAGTGAACTACAGCAACCTTTTTCGACTTGATGACCGCAAGTCCTTCGTACTGGGAGCCGGAAGCGGCATCGGCCGTGAATCCTCGCTGGCGTTGGCCGCCCATGGCGCCCACGTTATCTGCGCCGATCGAGACTTAGATGCGGCCAAGCACACAGCAAAGTTGATCGCGAACGAAGGGGGGCACGCCCAAGCGTACGAACTCGATGTTCTCGATACCGATGCCGTCTTCGCTGCCGCTGCCGATCACCCAGATGTGGAAACACTGCTCTTCACCGCGGCAACCAACGTGCGCAAGAGGCTGCTCGACTACTCCTCTGAAGAGTACGACCGCGTCGTAAACCTCAATGTCCGGTCCAGCTTTGACCTTATCCGCGCCTTTGGCGCCAACATGGTCCGCCAGCAGAAGGGGAGTATCATCGGGTTCTCTTCAGTGCGCCACTTGGTGGTCGAACCCGGACAAGGCGTCTACGCCGCCACCAAGGCAGCAACGGTGCAACTGCTCCGGACAGCGGCTGCAGAGTTTGGCCCGGCCGGCGTCCGGGCAAATGCTGTAGCACCAGGATGTGTTGACACGCCTTTGACCGATTCCATCAAGGCAAACCCTGAATGGTACAACGCTTATGCCACCAAGGGGGCGCTGGGGCGCTGGTCCCAGCCGAGCGAACTAACGGGCGCAGTCGTTTACCTGGCCTCTGACGCGTCCAGCTACGTGACCGGAACGGTACTGTATGTTGACGGCGGATGGACAGCAGTGGACGGCCGGTTTGATCCCCCAACCTCATAGGGCAGAGTCCCAAGACCGGGAGGTCTGAGAACACAAGGTGGAAAGAAAGGAAGGTGCGGAAGCGTGAACACCGAGCCATCGCAGCCCGGCCGCGCCTATCAGGTGATCGCTGGCCGCGTAGAGAGCGCTATCTTGTCGGGCGAATTGAAACCCGGAGACCGTCTCCCAAGCGAGCGGGAACTCGTGGAGCAATATGGCGTCAGCCGCCCAACGGTCAGGGAAGCCCTCCGGTTGCTTGAAAGCAACCATCTGGTCAAATCGCGCCTGGGCGACCGCCGCGGGCCCATCGTCCTCCCGGCCAGTTCCCACTCCTTACAAAAATCATTGACGAGGCTCACTTCCGGAGACATTGTCGGCTTCGCTTCTTTGCTGCAGTTCCGCATGATTATCGAGAGCGCTGCAGTTGTGCTCGCCGCAACCAATCGAAGCGAGTCGGAACTCCTGGAACTGGAACGCGCGAACGCACGCATGCGGGCCAGCGTTGAGTTAGGTTATGAGGATTTCAGCGCGGCTGACTTCGATTTTCACCGCATCGTGGCGCGTGCAAGCGGCAACCCTTTGTTGGAGCTTTCCGGGGAGGCCGTCCGTGAATCCGTCCTTAACCTCATCCAGCAACGCATCATCGATTCCGGAGACAGCCGGGGACAGATGTTGGCTTCGATCCGGCATCATGACGAATTACTGCATGCGATTCGGCATCGAGATGGCCGCCTAGCATCGTGGCTCACCCGGGATGGCTTGTTTTGGTACTACTACGATTACGTGGAGGAAAAGGAGCGGCCTGGGCTCCGGTCTCTGGCCGATGAAGTTCGTCCGGCAGAGAACGCCGGCAACTAACCGGCTGCCCTGCCTGCCCTTGCGGGACTCCTGCCAGGGGATGCCAAGAGCCGCGTATTCTGCTGTCCACTTGCTCAGTTCGCCCGTCAGGAATAGCGAGTGGCACCGTCAAAGACCCCTGCCTGCGGGCATGAGTTTGACGGGTACATCCAACCCTGAACTAAATAGTTGCCAGACCTGATTCCCACTGCTGTAGGGATCGCACCAACGGTGCTGAGGCGATGAAGGGAACAGGCGCGACCACTTTAAGGAAACCCCCAAAATGCAACAGCACGCATCACCTAGTGAGGGGCACATCACCGTTCACGAAAGTTCCTCTTCTCTCGCCGCCGCCGTAGCCCGGCTTCGCGCTGCAGGTCGGTCAGTCGCGCTGGTTACGACCATGGGCGCCCTCCACAGCGGTCATCAGGAACTAATACGCCAAGCCGGCTCCGACGGTCGGACTTCCGTGGTGGTGTCGATCTTCGTCAATCCGCTGCAGTTCGGGCCCCATGAAGACTTCGCCCGCTACCCCCGTGATCTGGAGGCTGACGTCGCTAAAAGCCGCGAGGCGGGTGCTGATCTCATTTTCGCACCCAGCGTGGACGAGATGTACCCGTCAGGTGGTGCAGGCGTAGTGACCATCGTCCCTGGGCCGCTCGGCGACGCGCTGGAAGGTAGAACCCGGCCGGGACATTTCGCAGGTGTTCTCACCGTTGTGGCAAAGTTCCTAAACATCGTAAGGCCAGACCGAATTTACTTCGGCGAGAAGGACTACCAGCAATTGGTCCTGGTCCGATCGATGTCTTCCGACCTCAATATGGGCGTAGAAGTGGTAGGCGTGCCCACTCGGCGTGACGCCGATGGGTTGGCCTTGTCCTCACGCAATCGCTACCTTACTTTCGAGCAGCGCACCGCTGCACTCGCTCTCTCCCAAGCCCTGAAAGCGGCAGCAGCAGCCGCCGGCGGAGGACCCCGCGCCTCGTTGGAAGCCGCTTATGAAGCGCTGGCTGCGCAACCAGAGGTGGTTCCCGATTACGTGGAACTACGAACGGCCAGCCTCGCTCCGTACAGCGGCGGTACGGATGCACGACTCCTGATCGCAGCGAGAGTCGGCACTACTCGCCTCATCGACAATGCTCATCTCAGTTTCCCTGAGACCTCCTAGCCACGGGCATTTGGAAAAGGCAAAAGCTGAATCTTACGGCTTCATATCAGCTGCCCGAAATCTACGTGGCAGCCCAACGCCATCAACATGATCAACACAACCAAGGACCTATGAGTAACGAAATCCCCGCCAAAGTATCTGACGTCTTCGATCCCGCCCAGTGGCGCGAGGTCTCGGGTTTCGATTTTCAGGACGTGACCTACCATCGCCAGGTGAAACGTTCCGCGGACGGCACCATCAAGGACCTGCCCGCGGTCCGGATCGCGTTCAACCGCCCCGAGGTCCGCAACGCGTTCCGCCCCATCACCGTAGACGAGCTGTACCGGGCACTAGACCACGCCCGGATGACGCCGGATGTAGCCACCGTCCTGCTCACCGGGAACGGCCCCTCCCCCAAGGACGGCGGCCACTCCTTCTGTGCGGGCGGAGACCAGCGCATCCGGGGCCGCGACGGGTACCGCTATGCCGACGGCGAGACCCAGGAAACCATCGACCCCGCGAGGGCCGGCCGGCTTCACATCATGGAAGTCCAGCGGCTGATGCGGACCATGCCCAAGGTGGTCATCGCGGTGGTCAACGGCTGGGCGGCCGGCGGAGGGCACTCGTTGCACGTGGTTGCAGACCTCACCATCGCTTCCCGGCAGCACGGCAAGTTCAAGCAGACCGACGCCACAGTGGGAAGCTTTGACGCCGGATACGGCTCGGCGCTGCTCGCGCGGCAGATCGGCCAGAAGTCCGCCCGGGAAATCTTCTTCCTGGCCCGTGAGTATTCCACTGAGGACATGGTCCGCGTGGGTGCCGTGAACGAGGCCGTGGACCACGAACGGCTCGAAGAAGTGGCCCTGGAATACGCGGCTGACATCGCCCGGCAGTCACCGCAGGCCATCCGGATGCTCAAGTTCGCCTTCAACCTCGCCGACGACGGACTGGCCGGCCAACAGGTCTTCGCCGGCGAAGCCACCAGGCTGGCCTACATGACGGACGAGGCGGTGGAAGGCAAGGAGGCTTTCCTTGAGAAACGCGACCCCGACTGGTCCCGCTTCCCCCACTACTTCTAAGGCAGGCGACGTCTTCGCAATGTAGCTGCATGCCTTGAGCCGGGCGGTGGGAGCGCTCCTGGTATGAAGCGGGGAAAGGGTTGCGAAGATGTCAGTCCGCCTCGCTACCTCACCGAGGCCCGCGGGAAGACAACCCCAAAGAGCTCGCCACCGTTTAGGACTTCAAAAGATTCCGTCGCCGGGTACGCATGCCCTTCGCAACAGGCACCCCGAAATCCGGGCCGGCCCCGGCGACGGATCCATTACGGGCGCTGCTTCATTAGGAAACAGTGACCCCGGCTTGTCTCCCGGCAATCGAAATCGAATTGGCCCGGCACCACATCTTAGAGAGAGCAATAAGTGACACGTATTGGCATTGTGGCCGAGTTAGGTCGCGAGACGAGGGTGGCGGCGACGCCCACCACGGTGAAGCAGTTGTTTGGGTTGGGCTACGAAATTGTGGTCGAGAAGGGCGCCGGGGAGTCCGCGGCGTTCCGTGATGAGGCGTATACCGAGGCCGGTGCCATGATCGTGGGTGCTGATGAGGCGTGGGGCAGCGACGTGGTGCTGCGAATCAACCCGCCTACCGAGGATGAGATCGGCCGTCTGGCCGAAGGTGCGACGCTGATCGGGATGTTGAGCCCCGGATTGCGGCCGGAACTGGTGGAGGCTCTGGCGGCCCGTCCAATCACAGCGCTGGCGTTGGACGCGGTCCCCCGTATTTCCCGGGCGCAGTCCATGGATGTGCTCAGTTCGATGGCGAACATCGCCGGGTACCGGGCCGTAATTGAGGCCGCGCATGAGTTCGGGCGGTTCTTCACCGGTCAGGTGACGGCGGCGGGCAAGGTCCCGCCGGCGAAGGTCCTGGTGGCCGGTGCCGGTGTCGCCGGTTTGGCGGCGATCGGTGCGGCGTCCAGCCTGGGCGCGATTGTCCGGGCGACGGACCCGCGTCCCGAGGTCGCTGACCAGGTGAAGTCCATCGGTGGGACCTACCTCAAGGTCGAGGTCGCCGAGGAGATGAAGTCCACGGACGGGTACGCGAAAGCCACGTCCGAGGCGTATAACGCCCGCGCTGCGGAGATTTACTCGGAGCAGGCCGCGGATGTGGACATCATCATCACCACCGCCCTGATCCCCGGGCGGCCGGCGCCGAAGCTGCTCACCGCCGACGATGTCGCGGGTATGAAGTCCGGCAGCGTGATCGTTGACATGGCAGCCGGGCAGGGCGGGAACGTTGAAGGCTCGGTCGCCGGCGAACGGGTGGTCACGGACAACGGTGTGGTGATCCTGGGTTATACGGATCTTCCGGCCCGGCTGCCGGCCCAGGCCTCCCAGCTGTACGGGACGAACATGCTGAACCTGCTCAAGCTCCTGACCCCGGAGAAGGACGGGGTGTTGCGGATCGATTTTGATGATGTGGTGCAGCGGTCGGTGACGGTGGTGCGTGAGGGTGAGAAGACCTGGCCGCCGCCCCCGGTCCAAGTCTCCGCCGCACCCGCAGTGAAGACGGATGCCGGAACGGCCGCCGAAAGTACGGCACCGAAGAAGAAACAGGGCCTTAGCGCTGCCGGCAAGGCAGGGCTCTTCGCCGCCGGCATCGCGGCACTGTTCGGGATCAACGCGGTCGCCCCGGCGCCGCTGCCCCAGCACTTCACGGTGCTGATGCTCTCCATCGTGGTCGGCTTCTACGTCATCGGCAAAGTCCACCACGCCCTGCACACCCCGCTAATGTCCGTCACCAACGCCATCTCCGGGATCATCGTCGTCGGCGCCCTGCTGCAGGTCACCTCGGACAACATCCTCATGCAGGTGCTCGCCGCCGTCGCGGTCCTGCTGGCCAGCATTAACATCTTCGGCGGCTTCGCCGTCACCCGGCGCATGCTCGCCATGTTCTCCCGCGGTGAGAAGGCACGTTCATGAGCGCCGCCACCGAAACAGCCGCAGGAGCAGCAGGAATTCTATCGAGGAGCCTTACCGTGTCCGACACCGTCTCCGGTCCATTGACCGCCGACTCCATCGCCGGCGCCGCCTACATCGTCGCGGCCCTGCTGTTCATCCTCAGCCTGGCCGGGCTGAGCAAACACGAAAAGGCCAAAGCGGGCGTGGTCTACGGCATCACCGGGATGGTCATCGCCCTCGCCGCGACCGTGTGGCTGACCCTGCAGGACGCCTGGGGTACCGGCCACGGCCTCACCGGCCTGGGCCTGCTCCTGGTAGCGGTGATCGTCGGCGGCGCCATCGGGCTCTGGCGCGCCCGGGTCGTGGAGATGACGGGCATGCCCGAACTCATTGCACTGCTGCACAGCTTCGTGGGCCTCGCCGCGGTCCTGGTCGGCTGGAACGGGCATCTCGAAGCCCCCGCGCTGTCTTCAGACCTGATGGCGATTCACCACGCTGAGGTGTTCATCGGCGTGTTCATCGGCGCGGTGACGTTCACCGGTTCGATCGTGGCGTTCCTGAAACTGTCGGCCCGGATGAGGTCGGCGCCGCTGATGCTGCCGGGCAAGAACGCGATCAACCTCGGCGCGCTGGCCGCGTTTGTGACACTCACTGTCTGGTACGTCAATGACTCCCAGCTGTGGCTACTGGTTGTTGTCACGGCGCTGGCTCTGGGGCTGGGCTGGCACCTGGTCGCCTCCATCGGCGGCGGCGACATGCCCGTGGTGGTCTCCATGCTCAACAGCTACTCCGGCTGGGCCGCCGCCGCGGCCGGGTTCCTGCTCAACAACGACCTGCTCATCATCACCGGCGCCCTCGTCGGCTCCTCCGGTGCCTACCTGTCCTACATCATGTGCAAGGCCATGAACCGGTCCTTCATCTCCGTGATCGCCGGCGGCTTCGGCATCGCAGCACCCGCCAGCAAGGGGGACACAGACCAGGGCGAACACCGGGAAATCACCGCCGAAGCCACCGCCGAGATGCTGACCAACGCCTCGTCCGTGGTCATCACCCCCGGCTACGGCATGGCAGTGGCCCAGGCCCAATACCCCGTCGCCGAACTCGCCCACCAGCTCCGCGAACGCGGAGTCAATGTCAGGTTCGGGATCCACCCGGTCGCCGGGCGCCTGCCCGGACACATGAACGTCCTCCTCGCCGAAGCCAAAGTCCCCTACGATATCGTCCTGGAAATGGACGAAATCAACGACGACCTCGGCGACACCTCCGTGGTCCTCGTCATCGGCGCCAACGACACCGTCAACCCCTCCGCCGCCGAAGACCCCGGCAGCCCCATCGCCGGGATGCCCGTCCTCAAAGTCTGGGAAGCCGAGAACGTCATCGTCTTCAAACGCTCCATGGCCGCCGGTTACGCCGGCGTCCAAAACCCGCTCTTCTACCGCGAGAACTCACAAATGCTCTTCGGCGACGCCAAACAACGTGTCGAGGACATCCTCCGCGCATTTTAACGAGAGAAGAGAATATATGTGCCGACGCGGGGTTCTTCCCAATGGCATCGGTCAGAAGGCGTCGCCCTCGGGCGTGCAGGAACCGGGCTTCCTGCGCAGAGGAAACACCAACACCCCGACGAAATGTCAACATTGACGAGGTTTCCGCGTCCACATGGGTCGGCCTCCACTACCGCCATGAGTTTCTGCTCCATCACAGCACGAACTGTTAGCCGCAACCCGAGGGACTGAGAAGCTCACGCGGAAGGGCGTTCGTGTGGAGTTTTGCAAAAGAAAACGAGTCGTCACAGGTGAGGACCCCACCGCAGCGACCCTGATCCTCTCGGTTTTGAAGCCTGGCGAGCCCTTATAGGTGAACGACAGTCGGAAGGCATTTCACCGGCGAACCTCGGAGAGTTCGTTAGTTGTAAGACATGCCTTTGCCTGGATCGGTCTTTGTCAGGTTGGCTACAGCCTAATTTGACGCCCCCTCGACCAAAGATCTAAAAGTCATTGGGTTCAAGCTTCAGAATTTAACCCGACATGTGTGGGTTGCGACCCAACGCGATATGCGACCGTGCATGCCGATCGACCTAGTAAAGGAGGACTCGTGTCCAACAGTTCGCATCCATTGGTAACCGGCGCTACCTTCCCAATAACGGGCGGCGACCTTATTCCGGGCACTGGGCTTCCTCTTTCTCTTGAAATCAACACTGTGGAGCAACCCCAGAGGACGGACGAAATGCTTGGCCGTGCCGTCAACAGACTGATACCCGCAGCTTTGGAACGCAGGCAGGGAATCCTCGTCATACAACGCGATTACGGAAAGTACACCGTTCGAGTAGACCCCGAAGTGCCATGCGGCACAATTCAGGAGTCCCGCCTTTAGAGGTCCTGCGAAGGTGAATTACAAGAACCTAGTTGCGCGCTGAGAAAAAAGACCTGCCCTCGATTTCGGCAGGCTCTCAGACTAGATTTAAGAATCAGATCTCAGCGCGATGAGCGGCTCGCCCTAGCTATGAGCTACACCCCAACCTGACGTCAGGCAACCAGGAAGCGGCCGCCAGAATAGGGTCTGAAAGGTAGTTCCTGTAGCCCCCTCCCAGCAGAACGAGGCAAACGCCTACGATGAGGCGGAGTACGCGGCTTATGAATCCCGCAACCGGGAGGGTTCTAATTCGGACTTGAGGGCTGCCGCGATGCTGTTGGGCGGGGTGCTTTTCGCTGAGGTCGTGGTTCCCTGGCTAAGCCGCGATGCAGGAACACCTTGGTGCCCGACGCGAAAAGGTTCCGCGACCAGGTGACCCGCCGTGAGTATGTCAGAGCCGGAAAACAAGGAAACCAAGGAGCCTGCGATCACTCCACGGTAGCCGCTGTTTCTGGTTCAACAGTGTCGTCTGGCTGCTGAGTCCGGCGCTGATTGTCGCGTCGAATGGCCCTATTGTCTGCCCATGCCAGAGAAATCTCCTGCCAGGGCGTTGGCTTGAGCCAGCAATACAGCGTGTCCTTCAAGATGGATAACAGAGGGATGATCTGACCGAAAACCATCAACGACCAGATCTGCAGGAGGGTGGCGGCATTCTGGCTGTGCTGAGTCATCGCGATGCTGTCGCTGCAGATTTGGCCGGTTGGTCTTTCTTGGCATTCCGCCGAGATTTCGAAGTCAAGGTTGTACCTTCGCAGTGCCTCCAGTGCCAGCGCCAGCAAAGCGAACGACGAGATGACCGCCACCGAGCCGTCAGTTCGTTGCTTTAAGTCTCCATGGACCAGAATGACCCAGGCCAAGAGCAACAGAGCCAATCCCAACGTGACCAACAGGATGCACAGCAGGAAGTTGCGGCCGTTTTCTATCCTGAGAAAAAAGAAGGCAGCCATCGCAAAAAGCCCCATAGCAACAGAAGTGAGGACAACCTTCCAGGCCAGGCTTCTAAAGTTTGCGGCATCTTTCCTCAACCAGCGCCAGCGAGATTCGCTGGCTTTCGATGTAGTCGCTGCATCTGTCTCCGCCATGCGTGGTCTTTTCCCGCTAGAGCAACAAGACCATACGCCCGGACATGACCGGACGACAAGGTAAGCATCACGCGTTCGGGCGGTGACCAAGATCCCATGTTCCGCACACATCAGGCAATGACCAGCGAAAGAAACTAACCATCACCGCGCCGGCTCCACGGGATCTGGATCCGACCCTGCCCGGTCTCGCGTGTCACGTCTTCGTTTCCTGCGCAGGATGGGCTCGCTCGTTCGGTGCCGTCCACACAGGAGGGTGCGTGCCTTCAAAGAGCAGTTCCGCGCGGTCTTTGAAACGCGGACACTTCGTACTGGAACTTGGGGAAAATTGGAGATGCGCGTTATATAATCCGTGCATCTGTAGGACCGGATTTCGGTGCTACCTATGAATCGAGGAAACGTTGCTAGATTACGCCGACGATACGCAAGTTGCTGACCGAGAACAGGAACTTGCAGAGGTGACGGCACGAGTTGCAGACCGCAATAAACATGAGGATGAGTTGGAACTCGAATCAATTTTGAGCATTTTGGACTAGTATGTCAACAGCAACTTTAAACTGACCGGTGGCGGCATGTTGGTTTGCCCGGTGGCGGCAAGGCGTTGACCGCTGGCGGCAGGTATTTTTGGACAGGGTCAGGCGCCCGGGGTGTGCCGGGTTGGTGGGCGCCTGACCGCGATGCGGGTTAGTTCATGGGGTGGGTTCCTTTCCCGTTTTGGGCTTGCATGAGCCGGACTGACTCGCCGCTGGTTTGGCACAGGTGTGCGTGGTGGAGGAGCCGGTCCACGGTGGCGGTGGCTATGGATTTGGGCATGAGCTCGTCGAAACCGGAGGGGTGGATGTTGGAGCTGATGGCCAGGGAGCGTTTCTCGTAGGAGGCCTCCACAACCCGGTAGAAGCCCTCGGCGGCGTCGGCGGAGACGGGCAAAAGGCCGATGTCGTCGATGCAGATCAAATCCACGCTGGTGGCGCGGGTGATGGCCTTGTTGACGCTGTCGTCGATGCGGTGGCGGCGCACGAGCGCGCCGAGGTCCTCCATGCTCAGCCAGGACACGGACATGCCCTCGTTGATGGCCTGCTGGCCCAGGGCCTCCAGCAGCAGGGTTTTGCCGGTGCCGGAGGGCCCGCACGCGATGAGGTTCTCCCGACGCCGCACCCATTCCAGGGTCCGCAGGAACGAGGTGGTCGCCGCCGGCAGGGTCGAGAGCGCCTCGTCCCAGATGTCGAAGGTTTTCCCGGTGGGGAATCCGGCGCGTTTGCGCCGGGTGGCGAGCATGGACCGGTTCCGGCCTGTTGCTTCGGCTTCGAGGAGCACGCGGACGACTTCGGTGGGATCCCAGCGCTGGGCCTTGGCGGTGGCGAGGACGTCGGCGACGACGGCGCGGGCGTGCGGCATGCGGGTGGTGCGCATCAGTGCGATGACATGTTCCACCCCTTGGTCGGCCCGCGGGGCGGGGGTGAGGGTGGTGGCGGTCATTCGGTGGCTCCTTCAAGGTCGGTGTCATCGCTGGTGCCCGGCTCCGCGGTGGTGCCAAAGCCGGACCAGGCGCTGGTGCCCTGGCTCAGCCACCGGCCCGGTTCGGTGACGGTGTGGGTCGCGCCGATGGTGCTGGGGGGTTCGCCGGTGGCGGTGTTGGTGATGATGGAGACCAGGTCCTCGTGGGTGAAGCGCTGGTGCACGGCGGCGGCCCCCAGGCCCTGGTCGACGACATCGTTGCCCATCACCTTGGCCAGGGTGGCGGCGCGTTCCATTTTGTGGCGGATCTTGTTGGTCCCGGCCGCGGCGGCCTCCTTGAGCCAGAGCGCCGCACCCGCGCCGAGGGCCAGGAACTCTGCCTCTGCCCTGTTCGTGGGCCGGATGACCCTTTCCAGGGCCCCGGCCGGGGCTGGCGGGAAGTGGTCGTCGTTGATCGCCGGGGTGCCGGGGCGGGTGCGGGCGTGCCGGGCGACCTCGACCGGGCCGGCGGGCCCGACGTGGACGATGACGACCTCGTCCTCGGTGCCGCGGACCCAGACCCGGTCGCCCATGAGGGTGTGCGGGACGGAGTAGCGGGAGTGTTCGTAGGTGACCATGGGCGTGTTCGGCGGGACCTGGCGGGCATGGCCGAAACTGGCCGTCACCGGCACCGCCGGGACGGGGTGCAGGCGGGGCTGTTCATGGAGGCGGAGCATGTCCTTGGGAATTTCCAGGGTCGCCCGGTGCACCGAGGAATTCACGTCCTCCATGAACGCCTCACACGCCGCTTCCAGCTCGGCGAAGGAAGCGTACTCGGGCAGCAGGTTGGTGTCCTTCGGGACGAGGTCGGCCTTGGCGATCTTGACCGCGTTTTCCACCCCGCCCTTCGAGGCAGGGTCCGCCGGCATGCAGGTCTGGATGGACGTGGAGTAGTGGCGGGCGAACGCGACGATTTGCGGGTTGCGGACCGGGATCCCGGCGATGTGCTCGATGGTGACGGTCTTTTCGTTGTCGGTGAGCACGTGGGTCGTGACGCCCCCGATGAGCCGGAACGTCCGATCCAGGGCGGCGAACACGCTGGGCATGGTCTTATCGCGCAAGGCGATGACGATCCGGAAGCGTGAGAACGCCAGCCAGGCCACGAACAAGACGGTCTTGACACCGTCCACGACGGGGCCGTCCCCGTAATCATATTCGACCCATAGGCCCGGCTCCGGGGACCAGGGACGGTGCACGCGCACGTTCTGCGCCCGGTATTTCGCCTTCAACTCCGCCACGGTGGTCCGGGTCGTGCGCTCACAGCCGGTGAACCCCAGGGCGAGGAGCTTTTCGTGGACCACGTCGGCGCGGATCTTCCCGCGGGACTGGTCGACCCAGGAAATCATCTGTCCCAGGTACGGGTCGGTGAGCCGCCCGCGCTGGCGGGCCACCGGCGCCGCGGCGCCCCCGTCGCGGGCCTTCACATACGACCGGACCGTGTTGTGCGAGACGCCGCAGATCTTCGCGGCGTCTCGGTACGACCGGGTTAAATCATAAGCAGCTAAAATTTCCATGAACTCTCCTGGAGACTTCACAACGAGCCCCTTCCTTCCCGCAATGCAGGTGAATGATCAACGATTGGCATCGCCATCTTCACCCGGAAGGAAGGGGCTCTCCCCGTAACGACACGAGGGAATGGACAAGGGAATCCCGGCAAACCCCGCCGCCGGCCGGCGGCGTAGAAATGGTCAAAAATACCTGCCGCCAGCGGTCAACGCCTTGCCGCGAACGGTCAATCAAATTTTCCGTCTCCGGTCAGTTTAGAGTTGCCGCTAACACCAGTCCATACATCCCGTGAGGACCTGGTATTCGCAGGCTCGCACCAGGTTATCGGGCGTCCGCTGCGCGGCCGGCTGCGGGGCGTCCGCTGCGCGGCCGGCTGCGGGGCGTCCGCTGCGCGGCCGGCTGCGGGGCGTCCGGTCCAGGCTCCGCAAGCTCCGCCCGACCCGACCGCCTGCTTTTACGCTTCGCGTTTTTTGGTTGCTGTCCTTCGGATCATACGTGGCCGCTCCACCCTGTCTAGCCCCTCCTTCGTCGGGGCCTGCGGGAGGGAATCTTAACTCCGGCGCTCCTGCGTCGCTTATTTCCTCCGCAAACATTCCCTCCCTTGCCCTGGCGGGTAGACAGCGCTCCGTCGGCCACAGCTCCGCAAGCTTCGCCAGCAACCAAAAAACAACGGGGAAAAGAAAGAGCAGCTGGCCAGGTTACGCCGCCCCTCACCCCACCCTCTGCAAAGGAACACAAACCATGAACGCATTGCACACCACGACCGTGACCACCGCCGACACCAAGGAGGTCATCGAAAACCTGCCCGTCCTCGGCGACTGGTACGGCGGCGACGGCTACGAGTGGATGGGCCGCATCGAGGCCCGCGGCTGGCACGTCATCGGCAGCTGGGGCTGTGACGGCTGGGACCTGGGGAGCTGGCCCTACATCATAGTCGCCGGGTTCCGGACCCGCGACGAGACCGGCGACTTGTGGGGCATGGCGAACTACTGCGAGGGCGACGTCACCACCACCTGGCACCGCACCCAAGCCGCCCACTGGGAAGCCATCAGCCACCACGCCCATTTCTACTGGCAAAGCGGACAGGCAGACGGCCCGGACACGCTCCCCGCAACGGCGGAAAAGATGCCGCTCGAATGGAAGCGCCCCTACGGCGAACCCGTCAGATAGAGCCCAGGCCGCCGGGAAAACCCCCGGCGGCCGCCGGCGCTGGCGCGCCGGGCCCTTTTGTGCTGGTTCGCGGCCGCTGCGCGTCCGTGAACCGAGGACCTGGTACTCGCAGGCTCGCACCAGGTTAATGGGCGTCCGCTGCGCGGCCGGCTGTGGGGCGGTCGGTCCGGGCTCCGCAAGCTCCGCCCGACCCGACCGCCTGTTTTTACGCTTCGCGTTTTTTGGTTGCTGTCCTTCGGATTTTACGTGGCCGCTCCACCCTGTCTAGCCCCTCCTTCGTCGGGGCCTGCGCCCGGGAAAACATGCTCCGGCGCTCCTGCGTCGCTTATTTCCTCCACACATTTTCCCGGCCTGGCCCTAAAGGGTAGACAGGCCTCCGTCGGCCACAGCTCCGCAAGCTTCGCCAGCAACCAAAAAACAACGGGGAAAAGAGAGAGCAGCTGGCCAGGTTACGCCGCCCCCTCACCCACACCCTCTGCAAAGGAACACAAACCATGAACGACAAGATCAAGATTTCCAGCGGTGCAGGCATCATTGCCATGGTCCTGCACACGCTGGGCTACATGCCCGCCGAGTCGCTGGTCATCCTCGGCATGGCAGGCAACCGCATGCGCGCCACGCTCCGCATCGACCTGCCCCGCCCCGGGGTAGGAAACGAGACCATCGCCACGGTGGCCACCACCCACATGCTCAACGATGTTGAAGCCGACGGCTCGCTGTTCATCGTCTTCACCGCCGAGACCGGCACCGGCGCCCAGCCCCGCGAAGCATTGGTGGAAGCGCTCATGCGCGAGCTCGACAAGGGCGGCGTCCCCGCCCGTGACGGATGGCTCGTCGGCCCCGAGGGATGGATGAGCTACCTCGACCTTGACGCGCAGATGCGACCGCTGGCGGAGGTCACGGACAGCGTCGCCAACGCGGAACTGACGTTCCGCGGCTCCAGCTACGCGCCCACGGCCACGGCCACCATCCCCGAGTTCACCGGCGACGCACCGGCCGCGGCCGCCCGCATCGCCGCGCTGGTCCCCGAGGAGATGACCGACGCGTTCGACACCGAGGCAGGGCCGATGGCCACCGCCCGGGCCACATGGCAAACCGCGATCAACACCTGCGGCCGCGGAACCGACAACACGGCGTTGATCGCAGCCTTCCAAGACGTCATGATTCGTGACCGCCTCATGGCTGACATCCTCGATGCCTCCACCAGCGCCGAGGACTACGCCAACGCCCTGATGGGCGACCTGACCGAAGCCCCGAACTGGCGCCGCGTCGACGCGGCCGAGGCGACGCTGTCCCAACTGCTCACCGAAACCCCGGAAGCCTACCGGGCCCCGCTGCTGGCCGTGACAGGGTGGATTCACTGGCTCAAGGGACGGGGAACAATCGCCAGCCAGTACTACACAGCCGCCCTGCAGGAAGACCGCGGGTACCGGCTGGCCGAGCTCCTCGACCGGCTCGCGGCCGCCGGGTACGTCGCCCCCGTAGCGAAGGGCGAGGCCACCAGCTACAAGCCGGAATAGCGACCAACTGGCGGGGCACCCACCAAGTGCCCCGCCAGCCTTTTGGGTGTCGGCCGGCGGCCTCCCCCGCTGCGCTCCTCCGGCCGCCGGCAACGCTGCGCGACCCCAAGACCGGCGGACAACCCGCCACCGGGCCGGTACAGTGAAAGAAGGACCACGGCACCGGGAGAACACCATGAGCGCAACCGACTACCAGCACGGCCCCCACACCATGACCTACGAGCGACCCTCGCCCCTCGAGCGCCAGGCAGCCGAACAACTCGCCCAGGCCACCCACGACCTCGGCCCCATTGACCTCACCCACGACGCGGCAATGGATGAGCTCCCCGACTAGACTCGGACCCAGGACCACCAAAGATTTTCCAATGCAGAGGAAAAACGCTGAAGGGCCGGCACACGTGCCGGCCCTTCAGCGTCCGACCATCCCGCTAGGCTGCTCGAATGAGGATCACCGGCACCGTCGAAACCATCGAGACAGGACCATCGCCCGGACCGAAACAGACTGCGACAGCTACGACCAGGGCTTCCACGCCATGCAGCGCACCCTCCAAGAGGGAACACGCCTGATCAGCATCCGCGTCGAACGCTAACCACGTAACAGCTGTCACCATCGAGGAAAGGCAGACACCGATGAGCACCATGGAAACCGTCTACGCGGTCAGTGATCCGAAGCCGACCGTCGAGGCCGCCGTAAGGCAGCTGGCCAACCGGCTGGACGAGAGCGTCCGCGGCATCCAGCAAGTATTCGAAGCCAGCGGGGACCAACTCTGGAATGCGGAGTCAGCCTCACACACCGTCACTCCCATGATCGTGAC
The DNA here is from genome assembly GCF_003268655.1 of Arthrobacter dokdonellae. NCBI lineage: Bacteria > Bacillati > Actinomycetota > Actinomycetes > Micrococcales > Micrococcaceae > Arthrobacter > Arthrobacter dokdonensis. Next base: position 39,581 of record NZ_CP029643.1, read on the forward strand.
GGAGAACCGAACAGCCGGCCGTGCTTCCTCTGAGGACACGATGGTGACGTACTTTGTGGCGTCAGCCATTTTGATGGTGACGTTCCAAAAGAAGCTCGACTGACTGTGAGCCCGGAAGAGCGCTTTTGGACCAAAGTCGTCAAAGGCCCGGAACCTCGGGACCACTGGCTGTGGAGCGCCGCCGTCGCCGATGACGGATACGGCAGGTACACGCTCAACGCCAACAGACGCACCGTGGCGGTCCGTCCCCACCGCTACGCCTTTCACCTGGCGACCGGCCGTCCCATGGCCGGCCTCGGGATGCTGATGCACGAGTGTGACGTGCCGATCTGTGTCCGCGCCACGACCGGCCCGGACACCCATGTGGTCGAGGGAACCACGCGGGCGAACATGCTGGACCGACGCCGGAAGGGCCGCGACGCCAACGGCACAGGCTTTGCGTGGCGCGGGCTTGCCAGAGAACATTTCACCGCCCGCTCCCGCGCGTTGCGAAATGAAGTCCGCGCCCACGGGTGGACCCGTCCGGAGCGCATCGCCGCACTCATTGCCGGCACGGATCCGGACGCGCCCACCCTGTTCTAAGCGGCGGGCGCCTGCTCCTGGTCCGGGGCAAGGGAATCGTTCGCCTCAACGGCTGTCGCGGGTGCCGGCAAAGTATCGAGGAGCCTCTTCAACTCCGCTCCACTGAGGCCGAGCCGGGCGGCCACGGCGGACTTGCTTTCACCGGTAGCCAACATGTTCTGAACCACCTTAGCCGCGTCGAGCCGGGCCCCCTCGGCGTCCCGCTCCGCCAGCGCCAGGATCGCATCCGCTTTCACCTGGGCATCGCGGCGGACCTGTTCGGCCTGGTCCTGGAAGAGGAAGAATTCCACCGCCTGCTCGATGAGCTTTTCATGGCGGGCCGTCATGGCCTGCGCTTTCAACATCGCCTTCTCCCGCGCCGCGAGCTGGGCCGATGATTTCCGTGGTGCTGCCATCTTGAGACTCCTTCACTGTCGTACCGGACGAGAACCTAACGGCTAGCGCAACCGCCGGTCCACAGGCGGGGCGGATTCGCCACCCCAACGGACCTCGCTGACGCTCGGGCTGGCTGTGCCCGGGTTATCCCCAGGTGGACAGCTCCGAGATTGCGGCGGTCTCTTCGCTGCCCACCTGGGGATAACCCGGGCGACGGTTCCACACAATCGAACGCACCGTGGATAACGAAAAGCATGTTACCCACCGCCCATTCTCATGTGCAGAACCGCATCAAGAACTTGATGGCCCAATCCTACCGTTTTGTGCGCCGCTCCATCGAGTTCGCTCCTCCGTCACACCCACCGATTCCACACCACCCAAAACACCACGATCTGTCACACCTCATGCATCATCGATCAGTGAGGCAGTTTGGCGGTACGATTGCTGTCATGATGACCGTGCACAAGCTCAGTGCCGGCGACGGATACACGTACTACACCCGTGAGGTCGCCAGTGCTGATGAGCTGCGTGCGGCCGGGCGTGAGCTCGGTGACTACTACACCGTGGACGGCAACCCTCCCGGCCAGTGGGGCGGCGGAGGGATCACCCATTTGGGTGTCTCCGGTGAGGTCACCGAGGCCCAAATGGCCGCCCTCTACGGGCAGGGCCTGCACCCCGACGCGGAGGCCATGCTGGCCGCCGGAAAGGACCTCAAGGACGTCCGACTGGGCCAGCGCTACCGCCGCTACGCACAAAAGAATGCTGAGCTGGCCGGGCGGATCACCACCGCTCTGGGCGACTACGAACGCATGAACCACACGGAACCTGACGCCGACACCCGCCGCAAGATCCGCATGAAGGAAGGCGCCCGGTACTTCCGTGAAGTGAACGGCCGCAACCCCAGCGACAAAGAAGAGCTGGGCCGTTTCGTCACCGCCGAAACCACACCCGGCTCCCAGGCCGTCGCCGGCTACGACCTGGTGTTCGCCCCGGCCAAATCGGCCTCCGTGCTGTGGGCCATCGGCGGAGACGAGGCCCGGAAGGAGATTGAAGCCGCCCACCAGGAAGCCATCACCGAGGCCATGGAGTTCCTGGAAAAGGAGGCGACCTACACCCGACGCGGACGCAACGGCGTCCGCCAGGAAGACGTTGACGGCGGCCTGGTCTACACCAAGTTCCGCCACTACGACTCCCGCAATGGAGACCCTCAATTGCATGATCATGTGGTGGTCTCCAACAAGGTCCGCGGCGTCGACGGGAAGTGGTCCAGCCTCGACGGCGGGCTGTTGTACCAGTTCAACGTGGCCGCGTCCGAGTTCTACAACCGCGCCGTCATGGAAAAGATCTGCGCCCGGCTCGGTGTCGGCCTGATTGAACGCAAGGTGGCGGGAAAACGACCCGTGACCGAGATCGCGGGCGTGGACGTGGCCGCCATCGAGGCGGCCTCCTCCCGTCGCGAAGGCATCAAACCGGTCCTGGATGAACTCGCCGCCGAGTTCATCGACAAGCACGGCTACGCCCCCAACGCCAAGCAGATGATCGACCTGGCCCAGCGCGCCACCCTGGCCACCCGTCCGGCCAAAAAGGAAGCCCGCCAACTGGCCGCCCTGGTCCATGAATGGATGGAAGACCTCGGAACGATTCCCGGAGTGGTGGTCGGGCCCGCCGCCCTCGAGAAGGCCCGGGCACACCGACACGACGCCCGCGACCAGGACGGCAGGGACGATAACCCGTGGATGGTTGCGCACGCCGATGAGATCGACCCCGCCCAGGAGGCAGTGGAGGTGATCGCGACGCTGGAGCGCAGCCGCGGCGTGTGGGGAGAGCACCACATTGAAGCCGAAACCCGGCGCCGGCTCGGCTCACGCTTCGGCGAACTGCCGATCCCGCCAGCCCTGTTGGAGCAGGTCAAGGCCCGTGCCATCGACCAGTTCTCCCTGCGCATCACCCCCGAAACACCCGCCGAAAACATCGGCGCCCTGCGCCTGAAGAACGGGCAAAGCAAGTACGGGAAAGCCCACCGGGCCCTCTACACCTCCTCCGGAATCCTGCACAGCGAGGACCGTCTTCTCACGGCCGCCGGCCGCGCCGTGATCCCTGCGGCCACCGGTGAATCCTTCGACACAGCCCTGGCCCGGCAGGGCACAACGTTCGATGCCGAGCAGCTGCGCATGGCAAAGGAATTTGCGTGCAGCGACCGGCTGCTTCTGGTCGGTGTCGGCCCCGCCGGGGCGGGGAAAACGACAGCTCTAAGGCTGGCCGCCGATACCGTCCGGGAAGCCGGCGGGCACGTGATCGGCCTCGCGCCCACGGCCGCGGCCGCCGCCGTCATGGGCACCGAACTGGGGGCGAAGGCCACCACCATCGACTCCTTCGTCCTCAGCCACCAGGTGGAGGATCCGCGCCGGGTCATCCCGACGCCAGGGGATGTCATCATCATCGACGAGGCCGGCATGGTGGGCACCGGGCTGTTCGCCGCGGCCGTCACCATCGCGGACCAATACGGTGCAGTCGTCCGCGCCCTGGGCGATGACCAGCAGCTCTCCGCTGTTGGATCGGGAGGGGCGCTGCGGCTGTTGAAGAACACCATCGGGGCCGTGCACCTGGAAGACCTGCACCGCTTCCGCAACCCGGACGGCACCCCCAACGACGCCGAAGCGGCCGCCACCCTGGCCCTGCGGGAACCCCCGAGCGCCGGTGAGGATGACCCCTGGACGTTCTACCGGGAAAACCGGCGCGTCGTCGGCGGCGACGCCGAAACCATGACCTCACAGGCCTTCCAGGCGTGGCAGAAGGACACCAACGCCGAGAAACACTCGGTCATGATGGCCTTCGACAACGCCACCGTGACGGAACTGAACGCCCGCGCCCAGACCTACCGGATCGCCACCGGAGCCCTGGACACTGACGGGCCGTCCGCAATACTCCGGGACGGGCTGGCCGCCCGCGCCGGCGACGTCATCGTGACCCGCGAGAACAACCGGCGGCTGAGCCTGAACCGCGGCAAGGACTTCGTCAAAAACAACGACGTCTGGCACGTCCGCGAAGTCCACGACGACGGGTCCCTGACCGTCCGCCACGACCAGCACGGCGGAATCATCACCCTCCCGTCCAAGTACGTGCGTGAGCAGACGATGCTCGGCTACGCCGCCACCATCCACCGCACCCAAGGCATCACCTGCGACACCACCCACGCCCTGATCAGCTCCACACTCCCGCGCGCCCTGGCCTACGTCGCAGCCTCCCGCGGGCGCGAAACCAACCGGCTGTACGGCGTGCTGGGCGAAGGGGAAACCCTCGAGGACGTGCTGGTGGCCGTCGCCGCCAGCCATGACGGAAACCTCACCGCCCACGAACAGATGGACGCCGCCCGCGCCCAGGCACGCGCCCTGCCCCAGATGTCCGAGGTGTACCGGGACATCGACGCCCAGGCGAACGAACTGCGCATGGCCAACACTGCCGCCCGCATCCTCGGCGAAGGAGTGGCCGGGCGGTTTACTGGCTCCGACGCGTGGGGGGCCATCGCCACCCACCTGCGTGCCGCCGAGGCCGAAGGCTTCAACCTGAGAAACCTGCTCACCGAATCCTTCGCCGACCGTGAGCTCGGGTCAGCCGATGACGTTGGCGCCGTCATGGCCTGGCGGGTAGAGAACCGGCTGGAGCACTGGCGTGCCCAAGCCAGCCAGCAGGGGCACCGCCCCCTTGAAGCAGTGAGCGATACGGCCCTGGCCCGGCTCGAACGTGTCGCCGCCGGGGAACTGATGCGCGCCAAGGCCAATGCCGGACAGGAGCCAGGGACCGAGACGCCGGCTCGGGCGGAGCTGGTGCGCGGCTGGCGGGCCGAGCGGAAGGAAACGCCCTGGCAGCGGCGCCTCCACGGCCACCTCAGTGACGACGAGCTGGTCACCAGGATCAGTGCCGCGGAGCAGAAGGCCCGCACCGATACGACCATCAACGACCCCGCGGCCGCGGGCAAGGCCCGCTGGCGGGCCTCCTCCCTGCAGAAGGAACAAGCACTGCGGGAATTGATGCACCCGGAGGCCCGTGCGGATGAGGCCTACCAGCGCGGGGCCGTGTCCAACGACCGGCGGGAAGGGAACGCTCCCCGGGTCCAGGCCGCGGCCCAGATCCACCAGCGGATCCGCACCGAAATCGAGGCCCGCCGGCACCTGCCAACACCGGTGACCGCGACTCCGACCCCGGACGGGCTGCCAGCCTGGATCGCCCCCCACGACGTCCTGACCCACCCGGACACGCCGGCCCTCTGGCGGCAGGAACTGGCAGCCCGGCGCGAGCTGATGGCCGCCGAGGCAACACGGCTCGGCGCGCAGCTCGCCGCGGAACCCCCGGCCTGGGCTGCACCCCTGGGGCCCGTGCCCTCCCATATCGGTCATCAGGAGCAGTGGCGTCAGCTCGCCGTGGAAATCTCCACCTACCGGGACAGTTACCGGATCCCGGCCAGCGAGAGCACACCCATCCCCGCCAACCACCAGGGCAAAGGAATCGGCGCCCAACTGGCCGCCCGGGTCACGGCCATGCACAAGTACAGCGCCCAAACCCGCAAGGAACCACTCGCACCGGCCGACGCCGGGCTCATGGCCGAGGCCGCCCAGGTCGAAGCACTGGTGAAGGAAACCCCCACGCCGGCCGAACAGGTCGTGGACCAGCTGCGCCAGACACGAGCCACCGAGGTGCAGGCCACGTTGGGCCCTGCCCAGGAACGTGCCGAGAGGGCAGCGGCCCTGGCACGGAAGGTGCGCGCGAACTGGCGCCCCGCCGGGCAGAACGGGCCAGGCCCGCAGGAGAACGCCGAAGCAGTCAAGGAAGCCATGGAGAACATCCGGGCCCGTCGGGCCGCAGAAGACACACGGCGCGGACAATCCCGGCCCGAGGACGACCCGGCGCCGCGGCCCGACCGCGGCCCCGGCCACACCCGGTAGGCCCGGCACATGCCAATTCCCGGCGACTGCCGGATCTGGCGGGCGCACTGATGAGTGGAATGCACGGGTTCGGGCTCACCGACCCGGTCCTGAGTACCCTCTACACGCCTACGAAGAGCCCGGTCGCCTATATCGATGGGTCCTGCCGTGAACCGCTGCGCTCCCGCGATCAGCAGGCCGCCGTATGCCAGGCCGAACAATGCCGGCAGCAGGACGCGGAGCGCCGGCGTGTGCTGGAACGCCAGTCAAAACACGCCGCACTGCTCAACCGGGGCGATTCGCCGACGAAGGTCACCGCCTTGGCACAGATCCGCGCGCTTTTCGACAGCGGCCGCGAAAGACCAGGACGGCCCCGAGCCTAAAGGGGTGGGACAGGATATGCCTGAAGGGGCAATACCTCGGGTTTCGGGGTTCAATGTCCTGAAGGCTCAACCAGATCGCTCAGGACAGGCGCGAACGCTAGAAGGGGCCGCCTTTACGATCATGGTATGACGTTTGACACGCCAAATGACGAGCAGCCATCCCTGATAAATCTCCACCTTGAATCCGTCGGCCCCGAGCCATCACAGCTTCGATTGCCGTTCCCGGCACCCTACGCTGAACTGTCCACGAGACCGGACGCGTTTGAGTTCCAATGGAAGCTTCTGAATGAGGTCTTTGCGTTGCCGGATCCGTCCCTATTTTCGGCTCTCTCGCGCCCACTGCCAACTGAGGTGCGCTCTGCAATTCACAGATACATTCAGGCCTGCCGATTAATTGCCGGGTACTCGCTCCTGGTTGCGGATCGCAGCTTGAGGCTCAGGAGGGAATCTCCTTCAGCGCGCATCGCCATGACCCTTGAGATGCCGTCGGACGAGATTATTCGTGGGTTCGTAACGCTGTTCCGACAGCTCAGTACCGACGACACGGCCAGCTTTGGCGTGGTCAAAAACCACCTTCGGGACGCGGTAATTGCCGAAGGCGGCGCGACCGCCACCAGCGGGCGCCGTACCATAAAGCTGTGGCAGTCAGCTCGGGCAAGACTGCTAGCAACTTCGCTACAGGATCTAGCTCAGAGGAAAGTCCTTGAGGCCACCTGGCCCAGAGGCGTACCCGTCCCACAACCTGAAAGCACCTACACCCCCCAAGTGCTCATTGATCTGTTCCAGTATGGTGAGTACATACATTGGGACGGGCGCCGCCAGGACCACGCGGCTATATTCCAGAATCCTGCGGCAGGGGCCCTCCTGGAGCTTCAATTCCAATCTGCTCAAATCGGCCTGACGCATCTATATCTAGGCTTCGCAAAGTTAGCTGAGGCAGCCGTCCCCGACCTTATTGACTAACGACATGGCAACATGGGCCGGGAGTCCCATGCATGTCTCGCGCCTGGCTTCATCGCCACCGATGACGGGTCCGCCGACGTCTTCGCCCATTACACTGCCATCACCAGCGACGGCTACTGGTCCCTGGATGAGAACCAGAAGGCCCGGTTCGAGATTGTCCAAGGCTCCAAAGGCCCGCAGGCAGAAAACATCCGCCCACTGGGACCGAGATTCCGCCCTGGCGGCCATTGTTGACGTGCAGCAATGGTTGCAAAACATAGTGGCCAGGACCGCGCCGTATTTTGTATAGGCCACCTTCCCTGACATGTCCGGAAAGGGTCCCTTATGCTTTCCGTGCGGTTTCTTTGGAACCGCTGGCGGGCTGGGAGTGGCATGAAAGGATCGGGGGAACCGGAGGTTGGCCAGGCGCAGTCGGGGGCCTGGTCTTCATGATCCTGATGGCTTGCTCCACGACTCATTTGGCCAGATGGATGGACCACGCGGGAGCGCCGGTGATGATGGGAGTGGCGGTTCCTGCTGTATCGGCGTCAATGAGGACGGATTCAGGCCCCTTGGAACTCTTATCTGGCCGATGGCCACCCCCGTTACGGCACCGTTCATGGCGATGAACTTTGCCCGGCCTCCCAGGCAGTCACGGGACTGTTATTGTCGGCGCCAGGCTCCGAAGAGGACCGGGCCGTGCCTCGGGGGAAGGCAGAGGCCTGCGATGGGCGCTGACGGCGGGTCAGTGCTTCTTGAAGGCGTCCCTGACTTTATCCCCGGCTTTCTTCATGTCGGCCTTGACCTGGTCTGCTTTGCCTTCAGCTTTCAACCGGTCGTTGTCGGTCGCTTCGCCGGCGGTTTCCTTGCCCTTGCCGCCGGCCTTCTCGGCGGCGTGCTTGATCTTGTCACCCAAACCCATGATGCTGCCCCTCCCCTGTGCTAGGCCTGCCGGTCCTTGTCGGCAGGATTCCTTCAGCATAACCCCGGAAACACGGGGTCGGCAGGGGGCTGAATGACGAACTGGGAAAATGCCGAAACGTCCTTCCACGGCGACTGTCGCCGGGGGCCGGACCGCCCTCTGTGAGGGCACAAACCAGCCAACTGCGGCGGTCTGGACACCTGCCCGCGCTACTGTTGCCGCTCTTCAGCCCGGGCGTAGGCTGAGGGCGAAGACGAACAATCGGTGCGTAAAATTCGACCAAACCACCCGCGAGTTCATCAGAGAGGACAGTGCCCCCATGACTGAGGAGAGGAACCCCCAGGAAAGTACCCCGCCGCAACTCACCGGCGGCCCGGCACGACCCACGACCAACAGCGTCGTGACGCGTGCGAGCATGATGTGGGTGGCGACGGCCGCGGGCCTGCTGGTTCTGGTGCTCCTGATCATCTTTATCCTGCAGAACCAGGAATCCGTCACGCTGCACTACTTCGGACTCAACGGCACCGTGTCAATTGGCGTGGGACTGTTCATTGGAGCGGTAGGCGGCGGCATCATCGTCGCCATTGCCGGCACGGTTCGAATCATCCAGCTGCGCACCCGGGTCCGCCGCAACAAGCCCAGGCCCTGAGGCTGGCATCCTGCGTGAAAACCATCCAACTTTCCAGGAATTGGTGAGGCCCGCTGCTGCGGTGTCCGACGCGCCCACCATCACATCATCGACCGACTCTTGCCCGGGCCACCGCTACCGCCGCGCCCCTCACCACCGGTAATGTGGCGCCATGGCCATCGAACTGATCTCGCTGACCCCAATGCAGGCCCTGGGTATCCCGGTGGCCCTTGTCGGTTCCGTTTTCCTGGCCCTGGGCGCACAGTTCCAGCACCGCGGGGTGTCAGAGGGTGAAACCGCCGAGACGAACGCCACTAAAACAGGGCTGAACATCAAGGATCTACTGACCCTGGTGCGCCGGCCCGCATGGTTGGCTGGGACGCTGATGCTCGGCGTGGCCATCCTCTTGCAACTTTTCAGCCTGTACCTGGCACCGCTGACGGTTGTTCAGCCCCTGGGCGCCCTCGCTCTCGTTATTAGGGATGGCTTGTGAAAAAGTGAAATATGCGACGCTAAGGTTTTGTCAGGATCGTGGACCTCTCCGCGGCCCAGTCCGCGATCATCGAGAACAGCGAGAAAAAGCCGCCGTCACCGATGACGGCCACCATGTCAGCCCGACGATGAACGCTCCGGCGGAACCTGAACTGCTTCTCGGACGTTGGCCTGATTGATTCTGTTCCATGCTTCCGAGGATCTTTCCATGTATCCGCGAAGTTCCTTGACCGCTGCACAGCGGTTGGCTGCCCTCGAGCTCTTCAAGGAAGGGCGTGGTGGGCACAAGACGGCACCCACCAAGCATGGTGCGCCCCGTCTCAGCGCGCCCGTGGCGAAAACAACACCGATCTGGTCAGACGTAAACCCCAGGGTTCCGTTCCCGCTTGTCCTCTGCGGTGCGGGGCGTACCGACGGAGCCCCGCCGGACCAGGCTGGCCGTAAAGGCCGGTGTTGTGGCCTCCTGCTTCTGTCCCTCAATCTGCCGGATGAGGGCATTGGCGGCTGCCACGCCCATGTCGTAGACGGGCTGGGCTATGACCGTCAGTGGCGGTGTGGTCAGGCGGGTCCACGCGAAGTCGTCGTACATAAGGAACGAAACGTCCCCCGGGATGGAGAGGCCGAGTTCCTGGATGCCCTCGAGGACGCTGAGCGCGATGAGTCCGTCGGAGGCGACGACGGCGGTGGCCGGGTCGGACATGAGGAGGACTTCACGCGTGATGGTCTTGATGGATTCGCCGTTGCCGGCATTCAGCCGCACCAGGTCCTCAGGGAAGTACAATCCGGTTTCCAAGAACGCCCGCCGCATGCCCTCCAGGCGGTCCATGATCTGCGAGGAATCCAGCTGCGCCCCTTCGATGTACGGGGTGTCGGCTTTCAGGGTGGAGATGAAAGCGATCCGACGGTGCCCCCTTTCGAGCAGGTACAGGGTGGAGTCGTAGGAAATGCCGGTAATGTCCGCCGCGATGGTCTCAACGGCGAGCCCCTCGGCCCTGCGGTCCAGCAGGACCAGAGGACGGCCGGAGTCGTAAACACGCTGTAAATGTTCGGTTTCCACTGACGATGCGGGGGCCACGATGAGGCCGTCCACCCTTTTGTCCAAAAGGACCTGGACGGCGTCGACTTCCGCGGTCGTTTCCTCGTCGGTGTTGATCAGGATGACATTGACTCCGCTCTTCTTGGCCGTGTCGGAGATTCCACGCATGGCGAGGCCGAAGTGCGGATTTTCAATATCACCCACTACCACTCCGATGGTGTTGGACTTGCCGGTGTTCATGGTCCGGGCCAGTTCGTTGGGCCGGTAGTTCAACAGCTCGGCGGCAGCGAGCACCCGTTCCCTGACGTCATCGCTGACAGCGCCATAGCCGCCCAGCGCACGGGCGGCCTGTGCTTTCGACAGACGGGCTTCCCTTGCGACATCGGCGACCGTCGCGTCACGTCTCCTTGCTGAAGGATTGCTCATTTTCCACTTTCTTTAGCTCTTGACCGATGGGTGTGTCATGAATTACAGTTCTAGCAATCGATGTGAGTCCGGTCTCAATCATAGGTTGTGAGACCGGACTCCACAAGAGAATCACCCAAATTCACACGCGGCCCTACCCCAGACACCTTGCCGCCCACACCCGATTGGAACACGTAAGTGAAAAAATCCTTCAGGCTCCGCCCCGCCGCCCTGCTGGGCGCTGCGCTTGCCGCGGTCCTGGCCCTCTCGGCCTGCGGCGGCTCCTCTGCCGCCGTCAGCAATAACCCGTATGGGCTGATCCAGCCGGGCACCATCAGGGTGGCCAGTGTGGGAGACTCCAAGCCCTATACCTTCACCGACGCGCAGGGGAACTTCACCGGTTTCGACGTCGAACTGTTCACAGACGTCGCACACCGCGCCGGCGTGGACAAGGTCGTCTTTACCGGACAGGACTTCTCCTCCATCCTGCCTGCCGTTGCGAACGGGCAGTTCGACGTCGGGGTAGCCGCGATCGGCATCACCCCCGCGCGTAAGCAGACGGTGGATTTCTCCAACGGCTACCTGGCCGGCTACCTGACCGTCATCACCACCAAGACCTCGGGGATCAAGAGCGCCAAGGACCTGGCCGGCAAGCGCTTGGGTGTGGTGCAGGGATCACTGCAGGAAGCCTATGCGGTGAAGAACTTCCCCAATGCGAACCTGGTCCGCTTTCCGGATAACAACACGGCGATCTCGGCAGTCAACAGCGGATCCGTGGATGCCCATTTCCTGGACTACGAGGCCGCCAAGACCTACGAGAAGCAATTTGGTCTAGTCAGCGCCGCGGACATCCCCTCCTTTGACGCCCCGGCCGGTTTCGCCGTCGCCAAGGACAAGCCGGCCCTGCTGACCGCCCTGAACAAGGCCCTGGCCGCAGCGATGGAGGACGGGACCTGGAAGAAGCTGTACCAGAAGTGGTTCCCGGGCTCGCCGATGCCCGAGCAGTACCTGCCCAAGGCGGAGCAGACCTCCAGCCCGGCCCCGTCCCCCAGCGCAGCCCCAACCCAGTAGGATCGGCGCGCACGAGGGGACATCCGCGCGGGCCGGCACCAAACCCGGGACCGGCCCGCGCACCCCTTGTCCCGCACCCCTTCGTATTCGACAACCCCTATCTCTGAGAGCAACCCATGGACTGGCTCAACACCATCATCCGCACCTTCTTCGACTTCCCGGCAATGGGCCAGGTGCTCCCCCAGCTCCTTGCCGTCGGCCTGAAGAACACCCTGATCATCTCCGTCGCCGCCACCATCATCGGCGTCGTGCTCGGCATGGTCGTCGCCGTCATGGGCATCTCGCCCTCCAAATGGCTGCGCCTGCCCGCCCGCATCTACACCGACCTGTTCCGCGGCCTGCCCGCCATCTTGACCATCCTGCTGATCGGCCAGGGCTTCGCCAGGCTCAGCCAGTCCATTTTCGGACCCTCACCCTACCCGCTGGGCATCATCGCACTGAGCCTGATCGCCAGCTCCTACATCGGGGAAATCTTCCGCGCCGGCATCATGAGTGTCGAACGCGGCCAGCTCGAAGCGTGCCGGGCCCTGGGCATGAGCTACGCCAAGGGGATGGCCCTGGTCGTCGTCCCGCAGGGCATCCGCCGGGTGCTCCCTGCCCTAGTAAACCAGTTCATCGCCATCGTCAAGGACTCCTCCCTGGTGTACTTCCTGGGCCTGCTGGTCGGTGAACGCGAGCTGTTCCGGGTCGGGCAGGACGCAGCGGTCCTCTCCGGCAACCTCTCGCCGCTGGTCATGGCTGGCGTCTTCTACCTCATCATCACGGTGCCCCTGACCCACCTGGTGAACTACTTCGACAACCGTTTCCGCACCGGCCGGCGCCCCGCCGCCCCCAGCAGCGGGCTGAACGAAGTCAATGAACTCGACGCGGCCTCGCCGCTGATCACCGGGAGCAACACATGAGCGCCACCACCACCAGCCCAACCGCAGATATCGAGACCTTCCGTGGCTCCAGCCTCCAGCTGAAGAACCTCACCATGGCCTTCGGAGACATTGAGGTCCTGCGCAACGTCAGCCTGGCCATCGCCCCGGGAACCACGACTTGTATCATCGGACCTTCCGGGTCCGGAAAGTCCACGCTGCTGCGCGGTATCAACCGCCTGCACGAACCCAAAAGCGGTGACGTGATCCTGGACGGTGAAAGCGCCCTCGCACTCAAACCCGACGTCCTGCGCCGCCGCATCGGCATGGTCTTCCAGCACTTCAACCTCTTCCCGGACCACACCGCCCTGGACAACGTTGCTCTGTCCCTGCGCAGGGTCAAGGGCATGTCCCGGGCTGAAGCCACTGAACGCGCCCGCCGGCGCCTGGCCGAGGTCGGCCTCGCCGAACGGGCCGACCACCGGCCACGGGACCTCTCCGGTGGACAGCAGCAGCGCGTCGCCATCGCCCGCGCCCTCGCCATGGAACCCGAAGTCATGCTCTTCGACGAAGCCACCAGCGCCCTGGACCCCGAACTCGTCAAGGGCGTGCTGAACCTGATGGCCAGCCTGGCCGGACGGGGAATGACGATGGCCGTGGTCACCCACGAAATGGGCTTCGCCCGCAAAGTCGCCGACCAGGTCGTGTTCATGGACGAGGGAGAAGTCATCGAATCCGGCCGGCCTGAAGACCTCTTCGACAACCCGCAAAGCGAACGCCTGCAGCGCTTCCTCTCCGAGGTCCTCTGATGCCCCGCCCCAACCCGGCCACACCGTACACGCCGCTGCGCACCGCCGTCGTCGGCTACGGCATCTCCGGACGCGTCTTCCACACCCCGCTGATTGCCGCGGACCCGGCCTATTCGCTGGACGCCATCGTCACCTCGGACCCGCAACGGGCCCGTGAGGCTGCTGCCCGCTACCCCGGGACCCGAATCGTTCCCACACCGGAAGACCTGTTCGCACTGGCTGCCAACCTGGACCTGGTGGTCCTGGGCACCCCACCGGTGACCCACTTCGAACTGGCCGCGGCCGCCATTGCCGCGGGACTGCACCTGGTGGTGGACAAGCCTTTCGCCACGAGCTCCGCGCAGGGCGGGGAGCTGATCCGCCTCGCCGCACAATCAGGTGTCAGCCTGACGGTCTTTCAGAACCGCCGCTGGGACGCTGACTTCCTGACCCTCCAAAAACTCCTCCGCGAAGGAGCGCTCGGTGCGGTGCGCAGCTTCGAGTCACGCTTTGAATGGTGGCGTCCGGAGGGCTTCGGCAACTGGCGCGACACCACCCCGATCACGGAGGCCGGCGGGATCCTACACGACCTCGGCGCGCACCTGATCGACCAGGCCATCCAGCTCTTCGGCCCGGTAGCCGAAAGCTACGGGGAAACCGCCAACAACGGCCCGGACCCGGACGGAGCCGACACCGAGGCCTTCGTCTCCCTGCTGCATGAGGGCGGCGTCCGCTCACGGCTGTGGATGAACGGCACCGCGGCCCAGCTCGGTCCCCGCTTCCACCTGCTCGGCTCCACCGCCGGCTACACCAAATGGGGACTGGACGGGCAGGAAAGCGCCCTTGACGCCGGCACCTTCCCCACTGACCCGTCCTACGGCGTGGAAGCGGAAAGCACCTGGGGGCGCGTCGGCATTGACGGCTCGACGACAGCGATCCCGGCCGAGCGCGGGGCCTACCCCGACTTCTACCGGCAACTATCCGGGACCCTGACCGGCGAAGCCTCACTGCCCGTCGACCCGGCGGACTCCCTCGAGGTGCTGCAGATCATCGAGACAATCCACCAACTCTCCTGATTCTCCCCCCTCGATATTCCCCATCCCCGCAATTCCGGCTATCCCCGAGGCGCGCTTGCGCCCGGACGCTGTCCACTGGCCTAAGCGCGACAGCGGTTCCATCGAACAAAAAATTTGATTGAGAAAGAGAGCACACCATGCCTATTGTTCCCGCCAAGCACGTCGCCATCATCGGGGGCGGCATCATGGGCGTCTCCACCGCCGTCCACCTGCTGCGCGCAGGCGCCTCCGTGACCCTGCTGACTGAAACCCAGCTGGCCAGCGAAGCCACCGGCCGCTCCCTGTCCTGGCTGAACTCCGCCGGGGAACGCTCAGGCCCCTACCACGAGCTCCGGATGGCCGGCATCGACCGGTACCGGACCCTCTTCGCAGCCGACCCCACCCGCCAGTGGTTGCAGTTCGGCGGCGGCATCTTCTGGAACGCCGCCGGCAAAGAAGCCGACACTCGTGCCCGCCACGACTACGAGAAATCCCACGGCTACGACTCACAGCTCCTCGAGCCCGGAACCCTGGCGGCCGTGGCGCCATCCATCGACGCGGGCACCGTCCCGCCCGCCGCGATCTTCAATCCCGCCGAGGGCTGGGTCAGCCTGCCGGACTTGGTGGAGTTCCTGATGGCGGAATTCCACGACCGCGGCGGACGCCTGGTACTCAACGCCGGCAAGGCCGCCGTTGCCTTCGACAATGGACACGCCACCGGCGTCACCGACGAGTCAGGAAAGGTTTACAGCGCCGACGCAGTCTTGGTCGCCTGCGGAGCCGCCACCCCAGCCGTCGTCGCCCCGCTCGGCGTCCAGATCGGCAATGCCTCCCCGCTCTCCATGCTCGTCATCACCAAACCGCTGGAACACGGTATCACCGCGGTCATGAACACCCCTCGCGTCGCCATCCGCCCCAACCCCGGCAACACCCTGGCCCTGGACCACGACTGGTATGAGGACAGCATCACCGAACACGCCGACGGAACCTTCAGCATCCTCGACGACGTGGTGCAGGAACTCGCCGATGAAGCCAGCAAGCTCCTCACCGGCAACCCCAATCTCAAGCCCGCCTCCTGGAAGATCGGCTACAAGCCCATCCCCGGCGACGGCGAACCCGTCTTCGGAGAATTGACCAAAGCCCCCGGCTGCTACGTCGCCTTCACCCACTCCGGCGCCACCCTCGGACTCATCGCCGGCGAACTCCTGGCAGGCGAAATACTCACCCGAGAAAAGCACCCAATGCTCGCCACCTTCCGGCCCGAACGCTTCTCCTGACCCGAAGTTACGGTACCCTCCTGGCCGGGATCTTTGATTTTCCGGGCAGGAAGGGTCTTGAACCAATGCTCTGGAAACTGGCGCTAAGGCTGTTTGGCCCCTTTAGGAGTATCGGATAACGATCGTTGGTAAGACACCGTTTGAGGTTCTTTCCGACCCAGGGAATACACGGGCTCGTCGTGTAACGGTTGCCGCGTACGCACCAACGAAACGGGTAGCTCCCTTCGCGATACAACTAAGCCTGTGAAGCCCAACGCATCCTGGTGGCGACGAACGGGCCCGGTTGCCAGGCCACCACGGCTGATCGTTTCGGGTGAAGTATCGCGCCAGCGTCGGATATTTCACTTTTTCACAAGCCACCCCTAGGGCGTGTCTCCTAATGCTGCGGTCCAGATGACGACGGCTTGCAGGACGGCGGCTGATCGGTAGGTTTGGGCGAGTTTGTCGTAGCGTGTGGCCAGTCCGCGCCATTGCTTCAGGGTGTTGAAGCTGCGCTCGACGACGTTGCGGCGTTTGTAGGCTTCCTTGTCGTAGGTGACGGGCCGGCCGCCGACGGATCCCTTGCGCTTGCGGTTGGCTTTCTGGTCTTCCTTCTCGGGGATCACGCATTGGATGCCGTGGGTGCGCAGGTAGCTGCGGATCCCTTTGGAGGAGTAGGCCTTGTCGGCCATGGCACGGTCCGGGCGGGTTCGCGCCCGCCCGGGACCTGCCCGCTCTACTCTCAACGCTTCCATGAGGTTTTCAAACATGGGCGCGTCCCCGCCCTGGCCGGGGCCAAGCAGCAACACCAGCGGGCGTTTGTTGCCGTCGACCAAGGCGTGGATCTTGGTGGTCAGTCCGCCGCGGGACTTGCCGATGGCATGGTCGGCGGGCTCATCCAGCAGGTTCTTGTAATTCGACAGGTCCCCCTGTGTGGCGGGGCAGGTTCGTGCCGTGCTGGTGGGCGCGGTTGACCGTGGAATCCACCGAGACTTCCCAGCTGATCAGCCCGACCGCATCGGCACGGGTCAGCAAGGCGGCCAGGACCTGGTCCCACGTGCCGTCCAGGCTGTAGCGGCGGTGACGCTTCCACACCGACTGCCACGCACCAAAATGTGGTGGCAGATCCCGCCAGGGAATCCCGGCCCGGTACCGGTAAATGATGCCTTCCGTCGTGAGCCGGTGGTCATTGAACGGCCGCCCAGCCTTCCCCGACGAGCTCGGCATCAACGGGGCAATGAACTCCCACTGGGCATCAGACAAAACAGAGTAACGAGAAGACACCCGAAAATTATGTCAAAGCCCGGAACCAGGCATTAGGAGACACGCCCTAGTTGACTCCGACCAGGTACAAGGCCACGGAGATGCCGGTCAGCGACCACCAGATAATCCAGGCGGTCGCATGTCAATCGGTCGCATGGTCGATCCGTGGCGTGCCGAGCACGAGAGGACAAGTGAGACTGAACATGATGCCGCCCATACTTGTCACCGGGAAGGGGAGGGATGATTGAGTTCGCCAGCCAGGGCGCGGACTGCGTGCCCCGGAGCATCGTCACCTGGTAGACGCCGTCATCAGTGGGGACACTGACATCGAGTTGAAACGAATCCTTCGCGTCGGGGGACGCCGTGGCCGGACCCGTCATTTTTGAGACCGTCAGATAGGTGGGATCGAACTTGCCCAGTTCGGCCGCGAACTGGTCGGTGACCCGTGGCCGGATGCCAGTGAACCACGTGGCGTGGTCCGTTCCGGGCCGGATGTAGGCTTCCATGACTGCGACGGCCGCGGCCAGTGCCGCTGCCCTATCCCCTGGCGCCCACGACGGGGCGGGCAGCGCTGCAGGTCCGTTGTACTGGGCCTGGCCACCGCAGGAGAGCACACATGACGGCGAGGCGGTGGCCAGACCGGTGGCCGGGAGGGTGCCGGCCGTTGAAGTCGTGGCGGCCGGTGCCGGAATGCTTCCGGCACCTTGGCTGGCACACCCGGCCAGGGCCAGGACCAACAGGGAGGCTGCGGCGATTGCTGATGGTTTTCTCATGGCTTCGCGCCTCCTGGAATGTATAGATAGGCCGACGGGGACGCGGCGAGGATCCGTCGCGTGTAGTAGGCATGATCGGCGTTAGGGAACATGTTGTACCCTTCCTCGAGAACGGAGCCATCACGGTAGATGGACTTGACGACGGCGACGTGGCCGTCACTGCCGGCCCCTCCCGCCCCGGGGCGGTACCAAATGATCGCACCGACCACTGGTGTGTGACCTGACTGCCAACCTGCCCTCTGCCACGCCGGGCCCCACTGCGCGGCAGAACCCATCTGCAACACGGCAGCGTCGAGTTTGAACGGCGGCTTCGGGGTGCCGATCTGCTGCATGAACCGGAACCAGGCAAAATCCACGCATTCGCGGTAATTGAAATGCGTTGCCGGGTTGTCCACACCGACCGGGGCGCCCGGCCACGGGTAGTCATCGCCGGCCTTCGAGACCGATGCGTTGGACACCGACAGACCGGTGCAGCTGGCCGGCGGCGCCACGCTCTTGGCCGGAGCGTCGCCGTTCTGCGCGTACTTTTGCGCCAGGCCAAGGATCTTCGCCACATAGTTCCGTGTCTCGGGGTACGGGGGGATGCCGCCGTACTGGAAAACCCTGCCCACCCCGGCGTTGTACCCGGCCAAGGCCAGGGACACGGCTGGCTGGCCCGAACTTGACGCCAGCTTTCCCACTTGGTCGAGCAGGGCTTTCATGTAGGCGCCCTGGGCGGCAATCGCGGCCGCCGGGTCGAACGGATCCTTGCCCCCGCCGTAGCTGGCCCACGTGCCGGGGACGAACTGGGACAGCCCTTGGGCGCCCGCCGGGGAGACCGTTTTGGGATTCCATCCGGACTCGGTCTCCAGCTGTGCGGCCAGGACCGAGGACGGCACGCCGGAATCGGCTGCCGCCTTCTCCACCAGGGCCGCCCACCCGTTCGGGATCGTGCCGGCCTTGACCGGTTCCGTGCTGGAGGCGGAGGCGGGACAGGCTGCGGCCGAGGATCCGCCAGCCCCCATCAAGGCCACGCCCAGCAGGCCGAGAAGGAAGATCACCGGAAGCGACACGGCGGTGAGCACCAGCAGACCCTTACGCACCGGCTCCCCCATCGTTGGACTGTGGCGGGAGTGGGACCGCGGCCGTGGCCGGTTCGGTGGTGGCCTGGGCCACGAAGTCCCGGAACGCCGTGCTGGCGTCGTCCAGCACGATCCCACCGGAGGAGGGCCGGTGTTCGCGTTCGCTCAGGCAGCTCTTAAACGTTGCCCGGCGGGTGAATGCCTCCATGGTGGGCCAGAGGGCGCGGGTGAACCATTCGGTGAGCTCGAAGCTGGGCTTCTTCGACTTCGCCCGGTAGGCGGCCTTGTGGGCGATCATCAGGGCCGTCAACTGCTCCACCGCATCCGGATGCAGGTACCAGCACGGGGCGATCGACCCTTCCGTGTTGGACCAGTGGCGCAGGATCCGGTTCTGTAGCCAGGTCACGAACTCGCCGAGCTCGACCCACAGTTCCCGGCGCTGTTTCAGGTTCAATTCTTTCCAGAACCATGGACCGCCGGCCGGGTAGTTGCTCAGCTCCTCATAGACGTACCCGGCGACTTCTTCCACGTTCGCCAGCCGGTCCAGGATGTCCGGAATGGCCTCCGCGCCGGGCGGTGTCGGCCCACTGGCTGGCCTGCCGGCAGTGGCCGCCGGGTAGTCTTCCGGCGGCAGCCACTCATCCTCGCGCGGAGCTTCTTCTTCCGGAGGCGGCTCGGCGATCATGCGCTGACCGTCTCGGTTGCTTCCGCAGCGCTCTCGGCTGCGGCCGCCTGGGCGGCTCCTTCGGCGCTGATGCCTTCCTGTCCCAGGCACCAGGTGCGCGAGTTCTTGAACTTCTCCCGGTCCGGGCGTTCCCACCAGGGAACGACGTCGACCACGGCTTCCAGCTCCCTGTACATCAGCAACACCTTGCCCTGCGGGAGCTTGCGGATCTCGTCGACGCGCATCTTCACATCGAGCTGCATGGACTTGGAGACGTTCACCGTCGGCACCCCGTCCTGGCCCGTGGAGGACGAGGAGGAGGTGTGTTCAACCCAGTGCCTGCCGATCAGCTCGGAGATCTTCGTCAAGAACTTCACATCGGAGATACCGCCGAACACGGTCTTGGCCGCGGCGGAATCAAAAATCGTCTCGGCCCCTTCCTCACCCCACCGGTTCACCAGCTGCGAATACGTCTGGACATACACGGAGGTGTGGATCCCGTTACCGCCACCTTCGCTCATCAGCGAGGGCAGCGAGGGCAGCGCGCAGGTGTTGGCCGCTTCATCCAGGACCACGGACATGTGCGTCTCCAACTTCCCGGAGGGCGTACTGCCGGATTTGCGGATCGCGGCCTGCACCAAGGACTCGACCAGGGCCGTGACGATGGGAGCAGTGGAGGCGTTCATCGACACCCTTGTCAGGCAATACAGGGTGTTCGGGGCATCGGTGAACGTATTGATGTCGATCCCCGGATCCCCCTCCTCCGGGCAGAGCATCGAGAGCACGGTTTCGTTCTTCATCGGACCGGTGATCTTGCCCAGGGTGGTCTTGGTGTTACCGATCGTGTCCGGGTTGTTCGTCCGGCACCACTCATCCAGGTTTCCCGCCCAGGTCATCACGCTCGGGGAATCGGCACGGAGGATGTTCGCCGGCTCGTGCTCGTCAAAGTTCTGGGACCACCGCAGCACGTCGCGCATCGAGCCGCCCGGCTTCAACGCTGCGGCGTGGAGCAGGGCCTCCAGGATCATGACGCAGCCGGCATCGAAATACCGGTCGGCCGAGGACGGGGCCCCGGTGCGCGGCATCGCGTTCACCATGGCCGCGGCCCGTTCCGAGGCGATCTGCGGATCCGCACAGCCTGCCACCATGTCCCAACGGACTTTGTGCGGGTACTGGCTGAGTCCGTCGAAGTCGGCCACGTACACCTCCCCCAGTTCCTTGCGCACGCCCACGGTCAGGCGCAGCACGTCCGGGCGGGTGCTGGTGGTGACCACGGACCCGGGCGCGTCCACGACCTGGCCGGCGACCATGAACGTCGTCTTGCCCCACTTGGGCGGGGCCACCGTGCACGCCGTGTCTTCGGTGCGGATCCCGATCCGGCGGCCCTCCAGCACGTAGACGGCCGGTGCCAGCATGGCGCCTTCCGGACCGGTGATGCGTTTCTGCAGGGCCCTGGCCGTGCTCAACCCCTTCTCCCCCGTCCGGGCCCGGGCACGCCGGGCACGCCAAGCCTTCAAGGCAAACAGGGCGCCGATCCAGGCGGCCAGGACCGCGACGATCAGCACCGCCCACACCACCACCGGCCACACCCAGGCATCCGCCGGATTGCTCCCCACCCCGACCGGGGAACCGCTGTGCGTGCCCGTCAGGGCGCTCTTGACCCCGGAGAGGAATGCCTGCCACGTCGCTCCGATGTCGCTGAGTCCGATGCCCGTCGTCAGCACCAGGGCCAGATGCCACAACAGGGCACCGATCCCGGCAGTGATCCCGATCCGCCACTTCGCCCAGGCCACCGCCGACCCGGCCGGCGTATGTTTCGTTACCGACGTGATTTCTTCGCTCATGATGCCCCTTTCCTCCTATCCGGCTTCGGCGAAGCCGGCGTCGGGGCGCTCGGTCAGGGCGCCATCAGTGTTGGTCATGTCCACTTCCCAGGAAGAGCGGACATGTTCAATCTCAATCTCGGGCGTGTCCGCCCCGGTTTTGAGGAAGTGGTGGCCGTTGTCCAGGCGCATGATGTCGGCCGCGGTGTCCGGGTTCAGCCCGAACGTCTCCACGCACCAGGCGGCCGCTTGCGGGCGGGACTGGCGGAAGATGTGCACCGTCTGGGCTTCCTCAATCACGGCCATGCCCGGGGAACCGGGGGCCACGTCCGTGGCGCCCTTGTGGATGTTGTAAATGTTGCTCAACCCCAGCCCGCGGGAAAGCTTGATGTTCGAACGCTGCTGGACCGCCATCGGGCCGGCGAGGATGTGCCCGGCCTCTTCGACCAGGACGTTGGTCCTGATGCCCCGGTCCCGGCGCACGGTGCCCAGCAGCCACAGGTTCGCCAGGCCCATCACCATGGGGATCGAGGGGCCGGTGTCGGGGAGCTGGGAAATATCGAAGGACGTCAACAGCCTGTTCAGCCGCACACTCGCCGAGGTTTCCCCGTCGAAGATCGACCCGTACGTTTCCAGCAGCTCGTTGAAGCAGTACCGCATTTCCATGCCGGCCTGGTGCAGGTTCTCCAACTCCCCGGCGGAGATACCGGCCAGGCTGGGCTCGTGCGGGTCAATGAGGCCCAGGCGGGCATGCAGATCCGCGGTCGTCGGCGTCCGCACACCTTCAAGTTCCGCCATCATCGCCCGGTACGCCAGCCGGATCGCCTTGCGCTCCCGGGCGCTGCTCGACTGCCCGCCACGCATCAGTGCCGGCACCGTGTCCAGGTAGACGAGCTGATTGTTCATCCCGTCATCGTTCACCCCGGAAATGGCCGGATCCAACAGGTTGAACCGCACCCCGGACCCGTCCAGGGCAAACCGGACCGGGGCATTGACCCGGCCCGCCCGCAGATCCCCGGCATCGGTGTGGAAGCGGACAATCTCGGCGTACTCGCCCTCCCCGCCCTCGTTCTTCTTATCGATGACCACCGCCCGGCGGTTACGCAGGATCAAGGGCCGCAACACGTAGACCGTTTTCGTGTACGAGGATTTCCCGGAACCAACATCACCGATGACCAGCACGTTCGTGGACGTCACCAGGCGCGGAATGGCGTTGTAGTCCGTGATCGGGTCCTTGCTGATCGCTGTCTGGGAGAGCACGTCCCGCCCCGCGGCGACACCTGCCACCCCGGTCGGGGCTGCGATCAACGCCGTGTTGAGGATTTCGGCCTGCCGCGTCGTTGACGGGGCCCCGGGCATGGCCGGGGCGTAAAACCCGGCCGCGGCCCTGCGTTTCTTCACCCGCAACATGGATCCCTGCTCCTCAAACGGGGTCCACTCCCCCAGCCCGGCTCCGGCATCCTTGGCCGCCTCCACCTCTGCCGCGGCCGGGGCCGCAAAGACCCGCAACAACGGCACCCGCAGGATCCAGGAGCCCTTGGCACCGGGACTTTTGGCACTAGGACTTTTGGCATGGGGGCCGTCAACGCTAACGTGTCCCTGGGCCTCCTCCATCAACGGGATCACCGGCGCACCCTGCTCGGCTGCACCCTTTTGCGCGACCTTCTCCACCACACCCATCAGGTAACCTTCTCTTCCTTCTCGACCCTGCCGGCAAGACGGTTCATCAACTTCGCCCCCGGTGTTGGCTTCGCCGGTTTCAAGCCACGGAAAATCGGCCATGTCGTTCCCGAGGCCGCCGACTGGTAGGTATCGAGCCACGCCAGCTTCTGAACGCCAGCAGCATTCGCGGCCGTCTCCGCCAGCCGGCGGGACGCTTTCGTCAGGTCCTTGTGCGTCCGGGCCGAAATGGTGATGAATCCGACCCAATTCACCCCATGCTGGCCACTGCCGGGCATCAGGTCAGTGCCACGGGCCCGGGCCGAGCGCAGATTCACATCCGTTCCCGGGTCCACCAGCTGCCCCTTGTTTTGCTTGGCGATCACCGCGGCCATATCCCGGACCACGTCCTTGGACGCCAGCAACCGGGCCTGTTCGGCCGGGACGAGCTCCAGCTGGAACGACAGCGTCCGGGCCCCGGATCCGGCATTGTGCAACAACGCCAGCAGCCAGTACGGGCTCCGCTCCCCCGTCTCCATCTGGGAGGCGGTGATCATCGCCGTCCGGTGCCCCCACACCACCTCCCCGCCGGTGAACGGATCCGTACCCTGAACCCAGTGGGCGTTCCAGTCATCCCGGGAGGCCAAGCCCATCCGGCGCGGGGACACCCCGGCGACCATCAACGGCGGCCGGGACGGGTTTTGCTGGTGGAGCATCATCGCCACCACTCCCCGGGCGCTCATCGGCTTCACCACGCCCAGCTGCGCGCCCCGCAGGGCACGCACCATCGAGTCAATTTCCTGGCCCATCAACGCCCGCCAGCCATCCCGGCCCGGCCCGTACTGTTGCGCGGCCGCGAGGAAATCCCCGCCCAGCGGCCAGCGCAGCACCTGGATGTGGCGCTGGACAAAGGTGTTCTTCCCCGTCCGGGTCAACACCTCCTGATAGGAGGCGACCGCGGCGTCCAACGCATCGGGGGAAAGGTTCTCCTGCACCCATGCCTCGTTCAACGCCAAATCCGGCGGCAACACCCGCGTGATCAACTGGACACCGGAGACCAGCGACGACGGGGACGCATGGTTGGCCAACAAGGCCCCGAAGCCGGCCTGTGCCTGCTCCTGCCGCCGGGACGACTCCGCCCCGCGCAACTGCCCGGAGACCTCAAAGGCGACCGAGAGGTACGCCTCCTCACCCGCCGGAACATGCCAGGCAATGCCTGGCATGTTCGCCGCCGCCTGCAACCAGCCCATCCCGTCCGCACCATCCGGGCGGGACCGCACCGCCGCCAACGCCTTCGCCCGCCCCCTGCCGGAACGAATGCCGGCCGCCGCCGCGTGGGCTTCCTCCCACGCCTGTGCCGAGTACGGCAGGAACCGGTCCGTGCCCGTGGCCAGGCGTGCCTTCCACCGCTGCCGGCGTTCCCGGCGTTCCAGCCACGACCCGTTGTGCGTGGTGACCGTCGCAGCGAACACGCCCAACGCCAGCACCACCGCCAGGACCAGGCCCGGCCAGCCCACCCACATCACCCCGGCCCAACCCAGCAGGGCACAGCCCATCAGCCCGATGACCTGCGGCTTGGACCGGATGCCGCCAAAGAAACTCCGGTGGGCCGATTCCCCACCAATAAACCGATTACCCACCAGCCCTGCCCCGTCCCATCAGCCCTGCCCAGTCCCGTCAGTCATGCCCTCAGCGGCGTACTGCCCGCCGGCCTCGGCGGCCCGCGCCGCAGCCTTGCCACCCTCAACAGCCTTCTGCCCGACCACCACCGCACCAGCGGCCAAAATCGTCGGAAGGCCAATCACAGCCCCGACCCCGGTCGCCGACTCGGCGGCACCGGCGGCGGCCATGCCCTCCGCAGCACCAGCCCCCGCGCCGGCACCGGCCTCCGCCCCTGCCCCGGCGCCCGTGCCCGGGGTCGCGCCCGTGCCCGGCTTGGCGCCCATGCCGGCCCCGGGCTTCCCGGCACCACCACGAGCACCTGCAGGAGCACCAGCACCTGCGGTGTCCGCGGCGGCGTCGGCCGGCCCGGAACCGGACTGGCCCTTCAAGTCCCGCAGCTTCTTCATCAACGACCCGCCCTCCGGGCCGGCAGGCGCCCCGTCCTGCCCGGAAGGGTCGTCGTGCCCGGCATCCCCGGGCCCGGGACCGGCGTCCTCAGGGGAGTTGGACCGGTTCTGTTTCCGCACGGACGAAAGATCCCTTGGACCGTACTCCTTGGACTGCGGTGCGCTCATCGACGGGCCCGCCTGTGAACCCATCCCGGCCGGCAGCACCGGGGCGAACTTCATCAACATCAGCGGGGCCAGGCCCGCAACGACCAGGGCAATGAACGTCGTAAGGATGTTCATCAAGGTCCGCAACCCCTCGGACCACTGCATCCAATTGCTGGAGGAGGCAATCATGTTGTACGAGACGCCCAACAGGAAGAACAACAGCGGATGGCAGGCCAGAATCCCGAACCACAACAACGGAATCTTCCGGGCCGTGGACCCATGCTTCGCCGAGGCGAACCACACAATGCCCAGCGGAAAAACCACGCCGGAAAAGTACAAGGTCACGAGCATGACCACGAGCATGACCATCACCAGGACCAGGCCCAGGATCATGCAGATCATCAACAAAATGCCCACGATCACCCCGCCCGGGACCGCGGCCTCATCCACCGCGAGCATCGTGTTCATCGAGGACAGCATCTTCTCCGAGGAAGAACCAACACCCCAGCTGATCAGCGAATCCGTCAAGGCGCCCAGCGTCTCCACCAGCATCACCCCCAGCAAGGGCCCGAACAAGGCACCGCCGAAGAAGACCGCCGAACGGGCCAGCACCACGTCAAGGAACTGCTCCCCCGCCATCGACCCCCGCGCCACCGAGACGAACTGGAACAGCAGCAAGAAGCCCCACACCACGATGGCCAGGGCAAAACTGATCGCGTACGCCTGGATAAACCAGCCCGCACCCAAATCCGGTTCCGTCGCATGTGAAAGAGCCGGCAGCAGATCCTTCGCCAACCCCTGCGCGCCATCACGCGTCGCCTGAAAAATCGCCCCCAACGGATCCGTTGCGAACCCCACAACAGCACCAACAGTGTCCGTCACCGGCTTCAAAACATGGCTGATGGCGCCGGCGATACCGTCAAAAATCCCCGAGCCCGAGCCGCCATCTGAAGGTGGATCAACTGCCGGCAACGGACCAAGGCCCCACAACGAACCAAACATGGTCAGCAACCCCCAGCCAACGCCGCACCATTGGTAAACAAATCCTCAACAGTCCGGTCAGCACCAGCGGTCTGCAACTTCCAGATACCGCCTTGCCAGACCAGGCCCAAGGTCCGGAGCACTTTGTAATCGGGAATAGGGAGGCCATTTTTGATCCCTGCACCGCCGACGGTGACTTTCACCCTGTCCGGTGTGCTGTCCTCAACGATGTACCGGCCCTCGGCAAACGAAACCCCGCCCGAGGCCCAACCTTCTGCGGGCTTCTTGGCCGCAATCTGTGAAGGAATTTCTCTGACGGCGGCGTCCGCATCGCTACTCGCCAGCGAGGCAACTACCGTTGTCGCATCAGCAGCCGACGGGTAAGGATACTGGCTTGCCCAGCGGCTGAAGGCGGCGGCGAGGCCGACAGCGCCGGCCTCCGTGTGTGGTGCCTTCTTCTGGGCCGTGATCAGGGCCACCGCGGAGGTGTCCTTGCCGGCCAGGCACCCGTTCGGAATGTCCCCGCCGACGGTCGCCGGGACCGCCGATGTGCTCGGTGAAGGGGCAGCAGCCGTCTTGGGCGGGTGCGACTGGTACCAGATGCTCACCCCCGCCACGACGGCAAGAACCAGGACGATGGCGAGCAGCACGAAGGACCAGCGCGGGAACCCGCCCCGGGCCGTGCCTTCCGTGTTCCGGGACACCATCACGTGGCCAGGAACAGGATCGCGCCCAGGATCACGCCCAGCCCTGCCAGGGAGACCAACCCGACACCGGCACCCGCCGCCTTCTTCTTGCCCTCAGCGTGGGCGTGCGGGTTGTTCGCGTCAGCCTTCGCCATCGCCACCAGGCCCACGATCAGGTAGAACCCGGCAACCACAATCCCAAGCGCCCACGCCGCCGCGAACAGCTTCTGCCACCACTGGGTGAAGCTCGTCCCGAACACCGTGAAGTTCGGAACCCCGGGAAACGGGTTGTCAATCATCGGCCGAGGCCCGCCCCACGCTTCAACCCCCGCCCGCACAGCGACCGAAGCCTTCACCGCCGTCAAAAGAACCACACTCATCGCTTCTGCCCTTCATGATTTTGCTTCTGTTGATCCTTCTCAAACACGTTCACGTTCAGCTGTGACACCACACCGGCCGCAACCGCCGTCAATGCCTGCCGTGTCGCCGGGGCGAGCCTGTCCAGCGTCAACGCCCCGCGCTCGGCAATATGGGCATCGAACGGCAGCGAATACATCCGCTCCTCCGTAATGCCCTGGTCCGTGAAGTACTTCTTCACCCGGGAAGCCTTGAACTCCGGCCGGCCGTCGGAGAGCCGCACGACAATCGCGGTTTCTGCCAGACGGGCCGCGTCCCCGCCCTGGGCCTTGAGGAACTCCAGCAGCTCCAGGGCATCAAAAACCGAATCCATGGAATTCATTGTGGGAATCACCAGCACGTCCGAGGTGTCGACCGCGGCCGAGAACGGGCCCGAACTGTACTGGTTGCCGGTATCCCACACCCGGACCGTGAAATGCTCATCCACGATTGACGCGACATCGAGCACGTTCTGCCTGGTCAGCGGGGCCCGCCACCTGGGCGTGGATCCGATCACGGACGCGAACGACGTCTGCGTCACCGTGTACCCGCGCAGCTGCGACTGCGTACGCACAGTGGAGATGTTGGACACCAGCTCGCCCATCCCCAGCTGCGGGTCGCCCTCAGCACGGTAGGCGAGCTGCCCGCGGTCATCGGCAGCCTCGGCAATGGCCACCGACCCGCCACGAATGGCCGCGATCACGCCTCCAAGGGAAATGGCGACCGGCGTCTTCCCCGCCGTGCCCTTCTTGTTCGCCACCAGGATCCCGACGCCACGCGTCCAGGTGGACTGCCGGATCAACGCCTCAAAGCCCTCCTGCACCGCCACCAACACCCGCTTCTCCGCCTCCCGGACAGACGGCCCAAGCCTGAACGCACCACCCGTTACGCGGTTCAGGAACCCCCGGATCCCTTCGGTCGCCGGCTTGAGCGGTTCGTCATCGTCATCAGCTTCTGCCGGCGCCGGCATGGAAACCGTCCTGACGCCAGGTGATGGGGCGGAAACCTTTGCAGCCTCACCGGCATGCGTTGCCGTGCCCGGAGCGGCTGCGGGAATCTCCGCCGCCGGCTCCCAATCCGGTGCGACAATGGCCCCACTACCGCCCACGAAGACTTCTGCTCCATGAATCGGCAAGGCCTCGGGGACATCATCTGTCTCCACATACGCGCCCGCACGCCGGGCGCCCGGGAAATTCACACTCTCACTCATCCAAAGTACCCACCTTCGTCGGCTTCATTTCTTCTGACTCTATCGTTTAGTAATAGACTATGGAAGCAGGGTAACCTTGCTTTTCGATATTTCGGGCAAGATAGGTACATGCCACGCCTGATCATGCCCTCGCTCCCTCCGGAGGTTGATGTGGCCATCGCTCATATGGGCAACAGGGCCCAGGCTGACATCTTGCGCCACCTTGCTAAAACGGGGCCTTCCACCGTCGGGGAACTGATGGAAGGTGTTGACATGACCAGGCCAAGCCTCAATCGGCATCTCGCCGCTCTTGAGCGTGCCGGCATCGTGCACACCACTCCCCCGGCCGGAAGCCGGCATGGACGGACTGTGATCTATTCCATCGATCTTCAGCGAGTACGTCACCTGGCTACCGAATATCTTCGATACGTTTCGGGTCAGTGACTGCCTGCGGCGTTGACGTGCCTGCGATCGAAGGCAGATTATCGCGCGACGGCGACTTTATGCTGGCGGGGAAGCTCTGCAGTGTCGACAAGCCTTCGGTTCCTTTACTGAAACTACTGTTCCAGTAAGCAGGATACCCCAAAAAGCATCCAACTGAAACATATGTTTCAGTTGGATGCTTTTTGTTGCCTGGGTCAGTCTGCTCTACTCGTTCGGCTTCCTGAACTGATTGATGGCTGCTGCAATCTCGTTGAGGGCTTCGGGCGTTAGATCGCCTACTGTCCGAGCCCCAACGTCACTGACATTCATGAGTTTAAGTGCATTGAGAAGGTTCAACTCGGCCTCCACGCGCGCTGAAATTTGGCCGTCACGCTGAAGGAGGTAATTGGCGTCGACGTCGAAGTAGTCCGCCAAGGCGCGTAACAGGTCAGGGGTTGGGCGCCCGTCGGAGGAACCCTTGCGAATCCTGAACCATCGCGTCCGGGACAGTTTGACGCCCCGTTTGGCCATCTCTTTTTGAATCTCTGCGAAGTTTGCCGGTTCATGACCCCTGGCCCGCATGACGTCAAGAAGCAGCTCGATCTTTTGTGCGACGATCTCGCGATCAGTCACATTCCTACCGTCGTCACCCTTTTCAGATGTCATTTCTCCCCCATACGATAATTATCTTGCGTCTGAACTGGCGCGGGTCGCGTGAGAATGCGTTCCCCTGCGTTAAGGATTCGAGTTGTGAACGGCCCCAATGGAATGCCCTCTTGGGCCTCCATGTCTTTGAGTGCGATAACGTGCCTGTAGACCGTCGTTCGGGGATCAATGAGCCGTCCTTCCTGGGGGTCGTTGGCGCTCTTCGGGCGGGACTTCTTCCGGGCGCATCGGGCAACGGCTAGTCCCAACAGCGCAGCGACAGTACGTTGGACCAACTGAACGGGCTTGATCGCCAGCATGACCAAGCTGAGAATGATAAAGGCCACTCCCAGATACACAACGTTGAATGCCTTGAAGCTTATAGAAAGAAATAATTGGCTGCCAATTGAGGCCCAAACGGCTGTGGCGTAGATAATTTCGTCAAGGCATGCAATGACAGCTGCAATGGCTCCGATTCGCATCATCCCAAGCCAGCTACGCCAACGGCCGCGCAGCAGGAAAACAATGTCCAGGCAAATTAGCCCGACGAAAAACATGTAGGTCGCAGCATATAAGTACACACCAAGCTGCGTTCCCTGTTCGGTGACAAACGAGCCGCTTGATCCCGTCGTGTCGGCCAGCATAAACGGCAACGTGATAGCACCCAAGGAGATTAATAGGGCTAGTGGGCTGTACTTCCAGGCGTGCTGCCGATCCAGTGCGGCTCCGGTTGCCTGGATGATTGACGAACGGAGGAACCAGACCGATGAACTTAGCAACAGACTTCTGATCAAGTGGGCAAAGTTCATACCTCCTAGCCATTGGTCGACATCGGTGTACGGGGCAAAAGTGTCTGTGATGAGCAGGCCGAATCCGCCCAGACCTGTCGCAGCCCAGGACGCCCTCGCCCGAGGGCTCCGAAGAGCTGCAGGTGTGCGAAGAACGAAGGTGGTGCATAGCAGTACTGCCAGTAGCAGTTTCATAAGCCAAACACCTCATCAATTGAGGATTCCCGGTAGGGAGGGTGCAGTCTTTCGGCAAGCTTGAAAGCGATTGCTTCGGCCTCCAGCTCCTGAATATTCACATCGTTGCCACGGGCTAGCAATGAAATCACGCCCCGAGTTCTCCCCACTGTTTGAAACAGGTTCTTGGCAGATTTCTCGTTTAGTGCGGTACACCCTGTATGGCGCAGGATTATGTGCCCAAGTTCATGGCAGATGCTGTGTTCCTGGTAGAGCACCGGATCGCAGGTGCGATAGAGAATGAAGCCCACGTCCGCCGCATTTAGCCACAATCCTGTTGTCCTGCCCCACCCCTTGCCACTGACCGGAGTGAGCTGCAGTTTCTTCCCGTAGACAGCCTCCACCCGAGCCAGCAAATCAGGTAGCTCAATGGCAGCTGGCAGCTGGAGTGACAGCATTGCGCTGTCAACGTTGGGTAGCTTACTCACAACCCTCCCCTAACTGTTCGTTGCTCGCCGCAGGACGGTGCTCTCCGGAGCCAAGGGACTTCAACCACCCGTCCACTGTAGATTCCCACAGGGCTGGGTTTGAGTTCCATTCAAGGCCATGCTGGGCCCCTGGAAAATCAACGAATTGCACAGGACCCTTGAATCCTTGAATAGATTCACGTGCATGCCCCAAAGGGACGGTTGCATCAGCCGTTCCGTGGGTTATCAGCACAGGTACGGGAGCAGCTCCGCTAACGCAGTGATTCTCTCCTTCCCAGGCCGACTTCGGGTCGCCCCACCGCGGAATGACACCGTTAAATCGAGCCATGACCACACGGACGATGAACCCAGGAAGTCCAGCACGGCCCATGGCCTGTGGAACGATCTTGTGCCAGTCCAATGCCGGGGATACGAGTACAAGCCCCTTGACCAGGTGAGAGAGCTTTTCTTGACGAACGCGCAGGGCAAGTAAAGCCCCAAAAGACCAACCAACATACACAATCTGGGTGGCACCTTCGCGCACGACGTAGTCCTGAGCCTCAGCAATGGCACGCCATTCACGAAGGCCCAGCGTTGATTGCTTTCGACGGCCCCTCAAATCCAAGGAAACATCATAGGTAGGAACCAGAGAGTGAAACCCGTTGCGGGCAAACACTGACAAACCTCGTAGGGCCTGGTTACGGGCACCACCCAACCCATGAATATGGATTGCCCACCGTTCAGAATTCGTCTGTGCCAGGGGGGAACGAACTATCCACGCTGGAAAGTCGCACGCCCCTAGCGTGAGGTCTTCAAAGGGTAGGCCCACGTCAGCCGGAGTTTGTCCTATGTGACCGTATAGAAAGCCGACATTCCAAGCGTGGAGATCCGCCGGCGGTTGGGACTGGACTCTTCGTCGCACCAGGTCGCTGCCTTCGGCTGCCGGTCTCGGAGGCCCTAATAAGACAGAGTGAACCTTCGATGCATCCCAAAGAACCATTTCTCCAGGGTGGTTGGAGAGCCTCGAGGGGCCGATTACTACGAATGCCCCATCGCCGGAATTATCTACTCGGTCCACCAGAACTGGGACGCCGCCCATTTTTGCGCCCAAGGCCTTTCTACGAAGTAGCAAGGTTGGGACGTCCACAAGCAGGGCAACTGCAGCCGCAGCGATACCGATGCAAACAAGAGTCGTTCCTAACGACAACAGAACCTCCCTAGACTCATAGTTGGCACCTACAGTAAGTTTCCCACGGAGCATGCCCCAGGTAGCGTATTCACTGAAACATATGTTTCACTGGATACGTGAATTCTCGCCAGGTCCGCGACACGCGCACTTCGAACGCCAGACTTAACGGTACTGGTACGAGTAATGTCTGTTCTATGACCAGACCGATTCACAGACGTGACCGTGGAACCGGGCTAGACAACGTCACCTTGAAGGTTGATGTTGATCCGGGCGCCAAGGATCTCGTCAACCGCGTAGCTGATCACATGGGCCTATCCAAGGGGCAGGCAACCGAGAGACTCCTCCATAGCATCGCTCTGGACGAGCGGGGACTACCGCTTTGGACGGATATCGACGACTTCAAATATCAGGAGGCTTTGCCTATCGCGAAGGCTTCTTAAAAGGCAAAAGGCCCGCAACTTGCGGGCCTTGCCTGGCACTCAATCTGTAGCTAAAAACCTGTATCCGCCAAGATTCCCGGTTTGTAGCTACTTCGACAACAGCGGCTTTGTCATGCCCGCTCTTGCTTAGGAATGGTTCCATCATACACGCACACGCTTTTTCGGGAACATGCGCCTGCGCCGACACGTGTTCCGTGTCGCCGGCTTCCGGGACCCCGGCGCAGGCTTGGGCTGCGCTGGCGCCCTTGATTGCGGGGGCGCCGGTGATGCGGTTTGCCACCCGGGAGGGGAAGTATCCGCGTCCGCGGTCGGCCCCGCCGCCGATCAGCCGGGCGCTGCCGTTCCGTCCGGTGGCGGTGATGGTCCATGGGGTGGATGGTTCCGTGGCGACGCTGTGCCTGGACCTTGATACGTCCAAGGCCCTGCAGGCGGTGGTGGATGCCGACGCGGCCGCGATTGGTGCCCTGCTGGGCGCGTGCGGGCTGCGTTTTGTGGCCGACCACTCCCCCAGTGGCGGCCGGCATCTTTATGTCCCCCTGGCCGAGCGCCTGCCGGCCGGGGAGGCGCGGGAGCTGGTGGAGGCCCTGGGCGCCCGGTTCCCGAGCCTGGATGCGGGCCCGCACCAAAACGTCACCGACGGGTGCATCCGCCCGCCCGGGTCGATGCACAAGTCCGGGAACGGGCACCAGGTCCTGGACACTCCCCTGGCCGAGGCCTATGACGTGCTGCGCCGGCGCAACCCGCCGGAGGCCGTGGCGGCCCTGCGGAAGGCGCTGGCTGCCCCGATCCGCCAAGTGCGTGCACGCGCTGCCGCTGCTGCTACTACTGCTGCCAGGCGGCAGGCCGCCCACATCCCTGGCGCCCAGGCGCTGGCCGGGGCTGGTTCGCCGGCCGCCGGTGCCGAGGCCCGGGTTTTGGCGGGGTCCGTGTTGCGCCAGGTCGCCCGGACGGGGATCTATGACACCCACCGGTATGCCAGCGATTCGGAGGCGCGCATGGCGGTGCTGAACCACCTGTGCGCCTGGCAGCTGGGCCTGGCGGAGGTCCAGGCCCGCCTGGACACCGACTTCGCCGGCCTGGCCGCCCTCTACGGCACCGCCGCCCGCCGGGAGAGGCTGCTGCCTACGGAGTGGGCGAACGCCGCCGCCTGGGTCGGCCAAAAACAACACCCCCCCGCCACCGGGGCCGGCCATGGCAATAAAAGCGACACAGAGCCGTCCTTAACCCACGGCGGGGGGCCTGCGGGTTCGCGTTCACGGGTGTCGGTGTTGGCGGAGATCAATGATTTGGAGAATGTGTTGTATTCGGTCCTGGACCAGCGCCTGGCCCGGACGGGGCGGGAGGGGATCATGCTGCGGTTTTTGATCCGTGCGGTGCTGGGGTTTGCGCGGGCGAAGGAGACCCTGTTGGTGGATGTGGGGTGCCGGGCTTTCGCGCTGGCCATGGGGGCCCACCACGGGACGGTTGCGAGGTTGTTGCCGCGGCTGGTGCGGTTCAGCGGGGGGATGCTGGGCAAGGTGGAGGACGCGCGCGGGAAGCGGGCTGACAGCTACCTTTTGGGGTGCCCGGAACAGTGGCGGGATGTTGCTGCCGCGACGGCCTGGCGCAAGGGGAAGATCCATGGGATCCGGCCTGTGTTTAGGGCCTTGGGGGCGCCGGCGGCCCTGGTGTACGAGGCGGTGGAGCGCGGCCGCCACTGCCCCACCACGGCGGAGATCGTCCGTGCCACCGGGATGAGCCGGCCCACCGTGGCCAAGGAACTGGCCGCCCTGGCCGAACTGGCCATGGTTGAACGCCGTGAGGGGTCCTGGCGGGTGGTGGCCGCCACGAACCTGGGCACCATCGCGGGCTGGCTGGGTGTCCAGGAGGACTACGAGGCCCAGCTGCGCCTGGTCAAGGCCCAACGCCGCCAGTGGCACGCCCACCTTGAACGCCACATGGAACAAGAGATCCGCGAGGAGGACCTCTTCGACGCCGAACGCGACGAATACGACCCCTGGGACCCCGGGCTGGCGGCCGGCGGCCAGGGGTGGGCCGCCGCATAGGGCCGGAATGTGGGGAGGGGTCCGGGCAGCAGGGGCATGCCCCGAAGCGCTTGCCCCTGATCGAACTGGCCAGGCGTCCCGGCGCGGGGGCACCCGAGGCAGCGCTGGCCGGGGAATGCGGCATCGGCTGCGAAACCGTCTGCCCAGACATCCGTCCAAGGCCTCTGGATTGCCCCTGAGGCCACCTTCAGCAGTGCCGGGCGTCACTGGACGTTTGGGAGTACCGGTTTGGGAGTATGGCCGGGAACGTGGGCTTGGCGTTCAATCCTGTTCCGTTGCTGCCAAGTCCCCCGTTGCTGCCAAGTCCCCCGTTGCTGCCAAGTCCCCCGTTGCTGCCAAGTCCCCCGTTGCTGCCAAGGCCTCCGTGGCCTCCCGGTCCGGGTTTGGGGACGTCGCCGGGGGCCTGATGGGCCTTGATCGTGAATTATTGTGTTGTTTGGCCTCGGGTTCCTGGCCGGCGGGGCGGGTGTAGTCGCAGCCCGTATGCGGGGGCGTTGCGGAGGAATTCGCGGAAGGTGGGTACGGCAAAGTCCACGTATCCGTGGCGGGTGGGTGCTATGACGCCGGCCGCGATGAGGCGCAGGCGGTATTGGCCGCCGTAGACCAGGTCCACGCCGAGGCGTTCAGCGATCGCGGCGGTGCTGGAGGGTCCGTCGTCTTCGGCCATGGCCAGCAGGTAGGACTGGTCCACTGCGGACAGCGCCCCATAGGCGGACTGCAGGACGGTCGCACCCATCCGCCGCCGCGCCTTGGACAGCCCTGCTTCAAGGACGGCGTCGGTCACCGGTCCTCCGGTGCGCCGGGCCTGGCTCCACACGTGGTAGCCGACGAGTTGGATGAGGAAGGGGTATCCGCCGGTGGCGGTGGCCAGCATGTCGAGGTGCTCGTCGTCGACGTCCACTCCGCTGTCCTGGAAGGTTTCCCGGAATGCCGCTTTCACTTCAGGGATGGAGGTGGCGTGCAGGTCGTACCGTTCGGCCCGGCGCAGGAAGGTGGAGACCCCTTCGGAGAGTAGGTCCTCGACGGCTTTGGGAAGGCCCGCCATGACGAGGCCGACGGGCAGGTTTTCCCGGATCAGGTGCTGGACGACGGCGGCCAGCTCGGCGAGCTCGCTGCGGTCCACGGCATGGATTTCGTCGACGCTGATCAGCAGTCCGGTTCCGAACCCGTCCAGGGTGGTGAGCAGCTCGGTCACCCCTCGGCGCCAGTGGACTTCGCGCGGTGGTGGCAGTTGGGTGTCCACGCGGACGGGCCCGATCGTCAGGGCTGTGACACGGCGCCCGGCCGGCCCGTCCCCGAGTTCCTCGGAAGCGGTGCGGACAGCGTCGGCGATTCTGGCCACGAGCCCGGAGGTTGCCGTCTCGGAGATGACAATCCAGCCATGTTCAATGGCCTCGTCCTCGATCTCCCCGAGCATGACAGTTTTCCCGATGCCCCGGGGGCCTGAGAAAATGGACAGCAGCCCTGGTGCGCCCGGTCCGTTCTCCAGGCTTTCGGCAAAATCCTGGCGGAGGTCTTCCCGGCCCACGAGCAGCGGCGGGCGGGCCCCGGCCGTGGGTTTGAATGGGTTTTGCACGCCACCTCTTTACATGCGACTAAATTTTTTAATTCTTTTATATATTCGATCCTAGCCGGTCAAACAGACACGGTCCAGAGGCCCACCGCTCCCCCAGCCGCCCGGGCGCCACTCAGGGCCCGGTACTCCTAAAGCTGGCTCGGGGTGCCAGGTAAGCATCAGCGGGTGTCTTGAAAAGCTTGAGCTTCCCAAGGCACCTCCTTACTCCACGGTTCTCCTCGACCAATCGCCTAGATTTCAAGCAAGCGCGGCGACTTCGAAGGTCATCTCTACAGACCCATGCCTCAATTCCCATAGCCAAGGGTTTCAAGACGCTCGAGAACTCTCCGCGAGCCGGGCGACATGGATGCCTGTCACTTCAGGCCAGCTCCAGGAGGACCGGGAGCTGTCGAGCAGGGACACGCAGGCCGGGGATCCCGTCGAGGTCCTCAACGGCGCCCGCCTAGACATGTTGCGTTGTCATCCAATGTGCCGCTCCCCCGTTGCGTGGTGATGCACGGTAAACGTGAACTCCCGTAGCGACCATCCCAGTGCCCGGGTTCACGTAGGCTACAATATAAATAATTCTGTCATGACGTATTGAAAGATTGTCGTAAATACATCCGTATTGATTGACATATCTGGCGTGCCGCCCCCGGTGATGCAGGGTAATCGCAGACTCCGGTACCGACCATCCCAAGGGTTGAGTTCAGCGGACTACAAAATAAATAATTATGTCATGACGTATTGAAAGATGGTCGTAAATACGTCCATATTGACTGACATACGTCTAAATTGATTGCTTGACGTACATCTGTCATTATGGACATAAAGAAACCAAGGAGAAGCCCGTGGCAGCAGTGGTTACAGCGATCGGAAACCGCAAAGGCGGAGTAGGCAAGACGTCAGTGACCCTTGGCATGGCCATGGGACTAAGTCTGTTGGGGCGGCGCGTCCTCGTGGTGGACCTTGATCCGCAGGCTAACGCGACTACAGCGCTGGAAGCCGAAGGGGAATTTGATATCTTTGATGTCCTCTACGGGGGGGAGGCCGGAACGCTTGGCCAGGCCATTGTTCGCACTTCATGGACGGGAATAGACGCAGTTCCAGGTTCTGAATCCCTGTCACGCATCGAATCTGAAACTCTAATGACTCCGGAACTCCGCCTCAAAACATCAGCATGGAACTCGGTCGAACTTGAACCATACGACCACATCCTTTTAGACCTCCCGCCCGCCTTGGGTCGGCTTACGCTCAACGGCCTCATATGGGCCAACCGCGTACTCGCCGTCACCGAAGCCGCGGCTTTTTCAGTGCGGGGTGTAACTGAATTTCTCGAAACGGTAAAAAAAGTGACCTCCCTACCTCACTTGAACCCAAGCCTGGAATTCTCGGGCATCGTCATCAACAAGACCAGCGCGCCGTTGACGGGAGAACATTCATACCAGATCAGCGAGCTTCAAGCTGAGTACGGTGACAGCGTGATCCTGCCGGTCATACCACAGCGCACGGCAATGCAGGACTCTGTCAGTTCCAGAACTGCTCTTACCAAACTTTCGGGACCTGGAGCTGCGGCACTGACCGAAATATTCGTTGAACACGCACGCCGCTTGGATAGAGGAAAATAATGGCAACCATCGACAGGAAGTCTTCAATTCGTAAGGCGCCAGCGGCAGACGTAGTCGAAACCCTGACACAGCAATCCGCGAACATATCCGCAGCAGCCTTGGCCCATGAACCGGAGGAACCAGTCCGGAACTCCGCAATCGGCCCTGCCGGGACTGGAGGGGGAGTCAGGCTGGGCCCTGGACGGCCACGTTCCAAGCGACGAATGGAGCCCTTCTCGTCCAAAATCGAAATCAGTCTTCGAGACGAATTGGACGACTACCTTGCCGAACATGGCAAGACGGTCGTTGACTTCCTGGACGAGGCCATCCGCGCACATCTTAAGAGACAATAATACTGTCTGGACAGAAATATTAAAGTCAGTCCTGGTTCAAAATCTAGACGCAACCCGGTTCGCCAAGCCAGGGAACACGCGTCAATGGCCCGCAAAGCGTATCTTCACGCCAAAGCGAACAACCAGCTCCAACGGGCACATCCGGAGTGGGACGGCATGTATGTTGCGGGCCGTTCGGCGTCACGGACGTTCAGGGCGTGTCGATGCCAGTGTTCTGCTGCCGGTGCCGAGGTTTTCTCCACCCGGGTACGGCCTCCTCCAGCGCTTCGAGCCGCCATTGTGCCAAGCGCATGTGGTGGGCGTGGTTGTTTTGGGTTTGGAGCCAGATCGAGAGTGAGCTTTCGGCCTGGGTTGTGACCGGACGGTGGCGGGGGAGCCTTCCCTGCCCGGCCACGAATGCAATGACGTCGGCGAGGCGTTGGCGCCATTGGGTGTCTTGTTCTCGTTCGAGGTCGGTGGTGACCCAGTCTCCGAGGAGCTCGCCGAGTTCCCTGGCCCGTTCCCAGCCCAGTGTTTGTGTCACCAGTGCGTGGCGCTGGGCGCGGAGCCAACCGTAGAGGGAGGTTTCGCCGGTCTCTTGGCCGTGGATGGCGGGGTAGCGGGCGTGGGTGGTGATGAAGTCCCGGAGTTCAAGGAGGCGCCTGTGCCACTGGCGGCCGGGCTTTCGTGGTGCCGCATTGTGTTTGGCGGCGAGTTCCGGGTCCAGGGCGCGACGGCGTTCCAGGTGCCTCTTCACGGTGGGCACCTTTGCCCCGGCCAGTTCGGCGATGCGGGTTGCGGGCACGCCTGCGGCGTAGAGCTGATCCCACTCGGGGTGGGGCCCGTCGTCGCCCTGCATTCTGGTCTTATCCCTCCCGATGGGTCATGGTGGATAGGCCCAGCCTAACGCGCCGACACGCAGCCGCCGCAGCGCCACAACCCCTGACGCAAGGGCCACCGTTGGAACAGGTGCGGCGCATAACGGCTTTATCCGGGCCCCGGCAGGGGGGTCTCCCTTCAGTTCAGACGGCCGGGGCCACCCCCCCCACCTCGCTGTCGGGAATTTCACCTGTTCCACGCCCTTAATCGACCAAAGCCCCATGTAAACCGCTAACTGTTGTGAGTTGCTGTGGATGTCCGTTCCGTTGCCGCTGAAGGCCCGTACACCCCGTTCACAATGTGTTATTTCCGTTGGTGGGCCTTTTGCTGCTTTTGAGGGCGTTGACGGGTTTTGCGCTGCTTCTTGATCCACAGCCACAGGGCGCCGGCGGCCGCCACGACGCTGGGCACGCCAATGCCCAGCGGCGCCGCCCAGTCCTTGATGAAGTTCGAGAATTCATAAACGGGCGCCACCGCCACATTGATCTGATACGTCGTGGGTTCAATAAACACCGGCACGTTGGCGATGGACGTGTATAGATTCAAAATGAGTTCGGCCGGCCCGTGCGTTAGAGGCAGAACATCCCAGCTCCACGGTGTGGCCCGGTCCGCCGAGAGGAGCTGGGGATTCGATTGTCCTGGGGCCGGCGTTATGGTGAAGTCGCCAATGGGGTAGCTCGTGAGGACCGGCGTCACCAACTCGCACAACTGCGGGTATTTCGTGATGACGGGTCCGGGCGCGGGGGGTAGCGCGGCGGAAGGATTTGCCGTGGACCCGGGTGGTGTGACGGCCACGCTTAATGTGAAGTGCCGCCCTTCCGTGACTCCCTGCGGTTGGTGGAATGCCAGCGTCCCGAGGCCACACTCACTTAGGAGCTGCCGTGCTGTCATGCCGGTGATTGGTGAGGGTTCCAGGGAGCGAGTGGGCGAGGGTTCCGGGAGGGGGGAAGGGCTCTGCTGCGCGCCGGGGTTGCCCGACTGCGATCCGGAACATCCTGTCAGGGCCAAAAGAACGACCAGGCAAAGCACGCCCCGGATGGTTCCCAGCCTCTGGAGTGCCGTGCCCGTTGATGCGGCATGGGTGTGGCTCATGGCTTCCCTGCGGACTGCGTCGGTTCCGTGGGCGTCGCTGCAGGCTTCATCTTTTCCCTGCGCACCAGCAGTGGTGGGAGACGGCGGGTTGGATTCAGGGGGCGCGGCATGGCCTTCGCCCGCTTCACCGGTACGTGCGCCGGAATCGGTGAAATCAGGCATCGTTGCCCCTCCCATGCACGGGATGATCTGAGCTTGACTGTACTCTCACAGTTCACGGCTGAAAATGGGGGCGGAACAGGATATTCATGCAAGGGCCCCTTGCCGGGCGGGGCGGGAGACCGTGGGTGTTGTCATGTGCTCAGACAACCTTGCATCCGGGTAGTTTGTGTTGTGGTTGGCAGCGAGCTGCTACGTGCGATTGTCAGGAGGGGCTCCGATCAAGTCTTTTGTGAGTGGACACCCGTCCCCCAATAGATTGGCCACTCCCTTTATTGAACGACCGAGATCGGTGGACAGGTGCGGCATGGGCCCCATGGTCCAAGACTTGGCGCTGCGGCGTCGCCGGCTACTGTGGTGAGGTTCCTTCTTAGCCGATGACGACCCCATGGGGAGCGGGCGTGGCCCTGGATGTGGCAAGTACCTTCGGCACTGGGCCGGTCATTAATGCGCGACGGGATTCCCAGCCGGGTGCTATCCGTTCTGAAAATGACAGGCGTAGTGAAGAGGACTTCTGACATTTAGTGCCGTCACCTTCTGAAAATGACACACCTTGTCATTTTCAGAAGCTGACGGCACGCCGATCCCGGTGTTGCCGGGGTTGTGCCGTCAGCTTCTGAACGCTGGTTGTTCAGTACTCATATGCACTAAAGTCATTGTTGCTCAATAGTTCTGTTCTCAAAGGGGAGACAGGCATGGACAAGGGGCCGGATCGGATCGGGTCGGCGGGCCATCTGACGATGTCAGACACGGCGTGGGAACAGGCCCGGTTACGGGCCGAAGTGATCGGCAAACTCGCGGAACGCGACACCGTTGGGCTGGTCGCTGCCGACGAAGCGGCCGTCGAGTTGGGAATTTCCCGGCGGCGGGTGTATCTGCTGTTGAAGCGCTACCGGCAGGGGAGTGGTCTCGCGACTGATCTTGGCGGCCACCGGTCCGACGGGGGTAAGGGAGGCAACCGGCTCTCGGATCCGGTGGAACAGGTCATTCGCGAGCTGGTGCGCAAGCGGTACATGACGCGGCAGAAGCGCAGTGTGGCCTCGCTGCACCGCGAGATTGCCCGCGTTTGTGCTGCGCGGGGGTTGCCTGCTCCGGCACGGAACACGGTGACAGCGAGGATTGCCCGCATGAATCCCGTCGAGATCGGCCGACGACGGGAAGGCGCCGACAGCGTCCGGCCCTTGCAGTCGGCAGGCGACAAAGTCCCGGCGATCGCGTCCATCCTGGACCAGGTTCAGATCGATCACACGGTCATTGACCTGATCGTGGTCGACGAGCATGAACGCCGGCCGATCGGCCGACCCTATTTAACGGTGGCCATCGACGTGTTCAGCCGGTGCATCATCGGCATGGTCGTGACCTTGGAACCGCCGTCTGCGGTCTCGGTAGGGTTATGCCTGGCCCACGCCGCCGGTGACAAGCGGCCGTGGCTCGAACGGCTCGGGGTCGAAGCGGACTGGCCGATGAGCGGGAAGCCGAAGGCGCTGTATGTGGACAACGCCGCCGAGTTCAAGAGTGAAGCACTCACACGGGGGTGCGGGCAACATGGCATCGAACTGGACTACCGACCGCTGGGCCGGCCGCA
This sequence comes from Arthrobacter dokdonellae, assembly GCF_003268655.1. NCBI lineage: Bacteria > Bacillati > Actinomycetota > Actinomycetes > Micrococcales > Micrococcaceae > Arthrobacter > Arthrobacter dokdonensis. The sequence goes on from NZ_CP029643.1 coordinate 81,386, forward strand.
TTACGGCGGAATCGTCGAACGTCTCATCGGCACGGCCATGGGGAAGGTTCACGAACTGCCAGGCACAACCTTCTCGAACCCGGCCGAACGCGGCGGGTATGACTCCGAGAAGATGGCCGCGCTGACCCTGTCCGAGCTGGAGAAGTGGCTGGCGTTGGCGGTGGCGGCGTATCACGGAACCGTGCACGGCGGCCTGGGGCAGACTCCGGCCGGACGGTGGGCCGAGGGAGTCGCCGCGGCCGGCGAACCGGCAGTCACGTCGAATCCAACGGCGTTCCTGGTGGACTTTCTACCCGTGATTCGTCGGAAGCTGACGCGGAGCGGGTTTGTCATCGACCATGTGCACTATTTCGCCAACGCGCTGAAACCCTGGATCAGCCGCCGCGGAAGCCTGGCCCGGTTCATCATCCGCAGGGACCCGCGCGACATCAGCCGGATCTGGGTGCTGGACCCTGCGGGCACCGAGTACATCGAAGTTCCGTACCGGACGCTATCGAACCCTGCGGCAAGTGTGTGGGAGCACCGGCAGGCACTTACCCGGCTGCACGAACGCGGAGCTGCTCAGGTTGATGAGGCCGCGCTGTTTAGAATGATCGACCAGATGCGCCATATCTCCGAGACTGCCGAGAAGACGACCAAGCGGACCCGCCGCGAAGCCGAACGCCGCAACCATGCCGGAACCATGGGAAAGGCGTCTGCGCCGCCGCTACTGACACCTCCTGCCGCTTCGCCGGAACCTGGCGCGGCCAAACCTGCGGTCCCATTTGAGGAGATTGAACAATGGTGACTGCCGACGATCACCTGCCGCATCTGCACCCGGCTGTGCAGGCGACGGCTCGGCTGTCGGCTTCCGAACGGATCGATCAGATTCGTGCTGACCGCTGGATTGGGTATCCGAAGGCCGTCGAGGCCGTGGACCGGCTGCAAACCCTGCTCGGGTGGCCACGGAAGCAGCGCATGCCGAATCTGCTGTTGATAGGGCCGACGAATAACGGCAAGTCCATGATCATCGAGAGGTTTCGCCGTCAGCATCTGCCCAGGACTGAGCCGGACCGGGAGCACATTCCGGTGGTATGCGTGCAGATGCCCGCGGAGCCAACCGAGCTTCGGTTCTATACAGCGTTGCTTTCCGCGATTGGAGCGCCGTTTCGGCCACGGCAGCGCGTCGTCGACGTCGAGCGTCTGGCACTCGCCCTGCTGGGTGAGGTGGGTGTTCGGATGTTGGTGATCGATGAGTTCCACAACGTTCTGGCCGGGCGGGGTGAGACGCGACGCGCGTTCCTGAACCTGCTGCGGTTTTTGGGCAACGAGCTCAACATTCCCCTTGTCGGGGTCGGCACACGTGAGGCATACCTTGCCGTGAGGTCAGATGACCAGCTGGAGAACAGGTTCGAACCGTTCGTTTTGCCGCTCTGGGAGGTGGGCGATGAAGCCCGGTCACTGTTGGCCAGCTTCGCTGCCTCGTTCCCTCTCCGCTCACCATCCCGCATCGATGGCGAGGACATGGCCCGGTACCTGCTTGCGCGTAGTGAGGGCACTATCGGAGAGCTCGCCCGTCTTCTGACTGCAGCTGCGGTTGTAGCAGTTGAAAGCGGGGAGGAGCGGATCAACCGCAAGACGCTGACCATGGCCGATTACATCGGGCCCAGCGAACGGCGCAAGCTGTTCGAAAAGCAACTGCTGTGACCGATTCGCGCCGCTGGCCAGTGCATCCTGCACCGATCCCCGGCGAGGCACTCTCGTCATGGCTGCGACGAATCGCCGTTCGCTACGATGCCAACCTTGACGATCTCGTGTCGGACTTAGGATTTGGGCTGGGCGAGCCGAAGGACCTGGATACATTTCCGCCAACTGGATTCGCTCGCGAGCTGGCACAGCGAACAGGTGTTGACGTACACCGGATTCAAAGGATGAGCCTCAGCGGCTGGGCGCCCTGGCTTATTGATCAGACGGAACCGGACGCCGAGGCGTTTACGACCTATACCCGACAGTTTTCCGTGCTGTTGCAGGCAGGCCGGCGGCGCCCGCGGGAGATCTCCGAGTGGCTGGCATGGCTTCCCTCACGACAAGCACTCCGGGCGTGCCCGCTATGTATTGCGACCTCAGTGCCACCGTACCCGTACCAATTGTTGTGGTTGCTTTCGTTGACGCTAAGCTGCCCCGCCCACGGGTGCCTCCTTGAACCGCGCGCAAAAGCTGCCAGCTACTTCTCCGACTGGGAACGCAAGCCGCCTACCCCGAGGCCAGTCTCCGTTACGGCCCTGGCAATGGACAGCCGGACCTGGCAGGCCATGACAACAGGATCGGTCGACCTGCCCCGACGACAGGTTCATGCCGGAATCTGGTTTCGCCTGATACGGACAATCATTGACGAGCTCGGAGCAACTCTGTCCGAGTGCCGCACCACCGCTGGGCGCCTGATCAACCGCTTCTGGAAGGAAGCGGGCTATCCACAGCGATTAGGGCCGCGGAGCTGGCAGCCGCACGAAGCCTATCCACTGGATGTGCAACTTCGCACTCTCGAAGCAACCGCGACCGCCATCCACCTCCTTGAAAGCAAAGTCCTCATAGGCCAAGGAACAGACGCGGCACTCTTCCTGCCCGATGACGCCACCAGCGGGGAACAGGCCGGACAGTAACAAAATCGCGACGGGCAGGGCACAGGCTTCGACCTTGTCAGACGAAGTTGCTGCAAAGGCATAGGGCAACAAGACCGCCAACCAGGGGGGTAATGAAGAGGACTTCTGACATTTAGTGCCGTCAGCTTCTGAAAATGACACCGGGCAGCCTTCCTGGCCGCAGGCCAGATCGAAGGCTACGCTTCCATCTCCGAGTTGATTGAGGCGGCCACTTTGAAGGAAGTGAGGCGCCTGCAGCGCAGGCACAACAACGGCCGGCCCTGGGACGGGGCCAGCCCCGGGAGCCTGCGTCCGGGACAGCGCACCCGGGCCGAACAGACCAGAGAGCACCAAGGCGAGCCGTGAACGTTAAACGGGCCCGCCTGCGGGACACGCCCACCCTGGCATGGACAGCCGCGCAAGCCTTCACCGCCGAACACGGAAATGACTGCCCGTGACAACGCGGCTGCTGTTGGGGAGGGGTGTGGACAGTTGGCTGTCGCTGGCCGGTGGCATGGCGAAGGCGTTGTGGAGCTTCAGGGGCCGGCTCGCCGAAGCACGCGCCACCGCTGCCACGCTACGGCAAACCAGGAGGCACTCATGGCCGGCATCCAACCACCCGCCGAAGGAAAGACTGTCCGGCATGTGGCCGCTGCAGGCCCGGTACTCCTCTGGACGTGCTGCCAGGGGGTGGTCCGTGGTTGTCGGGGTGTGGGGTCCGGCGGAAACGATCGATTCCGGGACCCTTCAAAGGGCCCTTCGACATATCGCGGTGGATGTCGTTGAAACCAGGCGTCACCGGAATGGGTTGGCCGGCCTGTTCAGTGTCACGGCGTAGCGTGATGGTAGCAGCAGCGAGGAAGGAGGCCGTGATGAGTGAGTCGTTGAATGCCCGTATGAGGTGGCCGGATATTTTCACGACGTTGACGCCGTTGCAGGCGCAAGCTGTGGAGCAGTCTCTTGTTGCGGCCTGGCACGAAGGCGTGGAGCCGAGTGTCGAGCATGTGCGGGACCTGGCTGCACGGTCGCGGGGAGAGATGAGCTTCGATGCGTTCAGGGCCCGCGTGGTGGAGCGCGCCAAGGCGGCCCGGTAGTGGCTTCACCGGAGGATGACGCCTGGCTGGCCTACTTCTACCCGGAGACTGTCAACGGGCTTGGCTATGGCGTGCTTCGCAACAACCTGGGTATCCACGATTTCAAGGAACTCCAGAGTGCCGAGTACGAGCTCGCAGGGGAGCGGTCTCGGCAGCTCTTGGAGGGTTTGGTGCGGATCCCCCTGGAGCCGGACGTGTCCTATCTGCGGGACGTGCACCGTCATTTGTTCCAGGACGTCTATCCCTGGGCGGGTGAGTTCCGGACCGTGAACATGTCCAAGGAGGACTCCGTCTTCGCCAGCAAGGACCTTATCCCTTCTTATATGCGCCCGCTCATGCGCACGGTGGCGTCCTCGTCCTGGGACCACCTTGAACACGAGGACTTCGTGTTCCTGAGCGCATTCACGTTCGCGGGGATAAACCATGCTCACCCGTTCCGTGAGGGTAACGGCCGCACGACCAAGGCTGTGTTGCACGAGATCTCCAAGCTGTCGAAGTTCGAGCTGGATTTTGATCGGGTGGGTCCGGGGGAGTGGAATGCGATGGCCCAGGCCAGCATGCCCGGCCAGGGTGAAATCATGCCACGCCATGAGGCTGCGCTGGACGTCTTTACGAGGGTGGCAGTTCCGCGAACGACCCCGGTGCCGGATCAATGGGCCCAGGCTGCGCACCAGGTCTCCCAGCGTGTAGTTACCGGCACGAGGGACGGGCGGGAGACGACGGCCTCGGGGACGGGGACGACCGCCAAACCGCGGCTGAAGTCCCAGATCGAAAAGCTCACCGCCGAAAAGAATGCCAGCCAGCACTCTGCCCCACGAGGCCCGGAAACCACCGTGCAACGCCTGGCCAGGGAACAAGGCGAACGGGCAGCCGCCCGGGCCAATCGAGACCAGCACCATCGCGGCCAGGAACTCTAATGTGTGCCCACAAGGAGGATCGGTACGGAAATTCTAAGGGGTCCGGTGCCTGTTGAATGGGTGGCATGGCGGCCGATTTTCTACGTGAGCCATGGACGTCCGGCCATGCCAGGTCCCCTCTCGGCCAGCGGGTACCAACCTGTTTTGGTACCCGTACCGGGCAATTCGCTCCGGGAATCCCGAACGGTATGTGGCATAAGCTCGCCCATGTAAACCGGCTGGAACGCGGATTCGGTGGGGTGGGCACCGACGGAATCCAGGCAGACGAAGAGGCCTGACCCTGGCCAAAGCACGTGGAGCAAACCGCAACGACGGTTCCAGGGTGATATTCCACGTCGATTGCTAGAGGTCCCCAGGGGGGCAAGTGGAGCGTCGAACTACCAGATTCGCGGGGCAGACGATTTGCTGGTCGGGAGATTCCCCGTTCATCAGGTTCAATGAGAGACGGCCGGCGAGTACGCCTTGCTCGAATGGTGATTGATGGACGGTTGTAAGGTCCATGGTTTCCGCCATCGGGTGGTCGTCGATCCCGATGATCGACATGTTTTGGGGGACGCTGAGGCCTGACCGACGCAAGCTTTGGAGTGCTCCGTAGGCAACCTCATCGGAGAAAGCAAATATTGCTGTGGGCAGATGTGGCAGCGTAAGAATTTTGTCCATTCCTTGCGAACCTCCATCAATGCCCCATGGCACGGGGACTACGAGTTCCTCATCGACGTCAATGCCGGCTTTGGACAATGCTTCTCGATATCCCTGCTCCCGACTGACGTCTGCAGTGTAGTGGGCGCCTTCCGGATCAATGCTGCTGATCATGGCGATCCGCCGATGACCCAAACCCAACAGGTGGTTGACGGCATGTCGCGCCGCCAGTTCGTCGTCTACCCCGACAGACGGACGCCCAGGCGTAATAATTCCGGCGACTACGGCGTGGACCCCCATTACGTCGAGTCGGTCCCACTCCTCCTCGGTGAGGGGAAAAGCGATGTTGATGACCGCATCGACTTTTCGCCGCGCCGGAAGGTCTTCAAAGAACCGGCGCCTCTCATCCGAGTCGTTGAGAGGGTAAAGGAGCACGTCGATTCCAGCTGCGGTGAGTTCTGCCGCCACGCCGGCGATGACACTCGAATAGAACCACTCGTTGATGGTTGGCGTGACAAGTCCAACGCGTCCTGTGCGTCCACTCGAAAGTTTCGAAGCCTCGGGTGAGACCACGTAACCAAGCTGTTCGGACAGTTGCTGGATTCTAAGGCGTGTGCGTTCTGACACGCCTTTCCCGCCTGCCAGGGCGCGGGAGACTGCACTTACGGATACGCCGGCCTCTCTGGCCACGTCCACCATATTTACTGATTGCTGCCCCACCTTGACCATGTTTCAAATAATAGCGGATGCACGCAGACGTTTGCGTAAAGGGATCCGTAACCGGCAGACCACCGCGTCACCCAAACCTTGATATCACGTGCAAAGTATGACTTTTTATCCTTGACTCCGTGAACATATGCCATTATCTTTTAACTCAAACGTTTGCGTGAAGTGTCTAGATCACGCTGTGGCTATTTGGTATGAGGGCGTCCTGCCGGCGGGCATGGTCCGATCCGCAGTGCCCCCGCCTGTTGCTATCCCAACGATGGATCGTTTGATCAACTGAGAGGAAAAGAGTCAGTGAAGATTCCTAGTTTCCGGCGCCGTGCCGCCGTTGTCGCCGCTGTGGCGGTCTCTGCGGTACTAGCACTTTCCGGTTGTGGAGGGCCTGGAGGATCCAATGCCGGCAAGACGTTCACCGTCTGGTGGTTCGAGTCCCCCGATAGTGCCATGGGTGTGGCGTCTGCCCAGGTTCTGAAGGACTTTGAAGCAGCACATCCGGGGGTAAAGGTCAAGTTCGAACAGAAGAGCTTTGATCAGATCCAGCAGTCGGGCACCATGATCCTGAACTCCAGCAGCGCACCGGATGTCCTTGAGTATGCGAAAGGCTCCGCCACGGCGGGCCTCGCAGCCAAATCGGGTCTGCTCACCGATCTGACTGATGTTGCGTCCAAGAAGGGTTGGGATAAGAAGATGGCGCCCAGCGTGGCCGCCGTTGGACACTATGACCAACGTGGCGTGCTCGGCGAAGGACCCCTGTACGGCGTTCCCAACTATGGTGAATTCGTTGGCGTTTACTACAACAAGGACATGTTCGCGAAGTACGGGGTCAAGGTACCCACAACGTTGGCTGGACTTGAATCGGCCATGGATGCCTTCGTTGCCAAGGGCGTTACGCCACTGACGATGTCCGGTGCGGAATACGGGGCCAACCACCTATGGTATGAGCTGGCGCTCTCGCAAGCAGACCGAAGCTGGGTTGATAACTTCCAGTTGTTCAAGGGACCGGTCAACTTCAACGACAAGGCGTGGACATTTGCCGCCCAGACCTTGGTTGACTGGGGCAAGAAGGGATACTTCAGTCAGGATTCCACAGGCATCAAGGCTACCGACATGCTCAATGCGTTCACTTCGGGTACTAGCCCAATGATGGTGTCTGGATCCTGGTTCGACGGCCAGCTGAAAACCGGGGTAAAGAACTTTCAATGGGGTGAGTTTCAATTCCCAGGAAACAAGCTTACCGCCGGATCGGGAGGCAATATTTGGGTCGTCCCCTCAAAGTCCGAGAACAAAGACCTGGCATACGACTTCATTAACCGCACTCTTGAAACCTCGAATCAAAACCTCCTCGGCAACTCCGGTGGGGTTCCCGTTGCAGCCGACCCTGCAGCCGTTACTGATACGCACAGCCGTGCCGCAGCAACCACCTTCAAAACCCTCGCGGGAAGCGATGGCCTTGCCTACTACCCGGACTGGCCAGCCCCGGGTTACTACGACCAGCAAGTCAAAGCACTCCAGGGCCTGCTCACGGGAGCTCTGACGGTCAAGGAATTCAATGACACCATTTCCAAGCCGTACGAGGACTACGCGTCACAACTGAAGTAGCCAATGCTCGGGGGTTCGGCCAGACCGGCCCCCGAGATCCTCGGCCAGGAAGGATTCCAAAACCGCATGAAAAGATCTTCGAAACGGTTAACGGCAGGCTCGCGTGCCATTGGTAGTAGACGCGGATACTCGCTTTACCTGATTCCCGGGATGGTCGGCCTGCTTCTGGTCGTTGCAATCCCTTTCGTCACCAATATCATCCTCAGCTTCACAAAATGGGCTGGCATCGGAAGTCCGTCATTCATCGGCTTTGACAACTACATCCGGCTCCTTAGAGACGGCAACTTCTGGGTCTCCTTTCTCAATAGCATTGCGATGATCGTGTCCATGGCCCTCGTCCCGACAGCCATCTCACTCCTTCTCGCAGCACTGTTGTCTGATTTCATCGGAAGCAAATTCGGCCCACGGATTGCCAGTTTCTTTCGTGCAGGCTTCTATCTGCCCCAGATTCTGCCGGTGACAGTCGTCGGCATTCTCTGGGGGTGGATTCTGTTGCCCTCCAGCGGAGTCCTCAACAGCGTCCTTGACGGTGCCGGCCTGGGTGCACTCAAATCTAACTGGCTGGGACAACCCTCGACCGCCCTGGCGGCCGTTATGGCGGTCATGGTGTGGTTTCAAGTTGGCTACTGCCTCGTGATGTTCATGGCCGGACTTGCCCGCACGGATCCCTCGCTGACAGAAGCAGCCTCACTGGACGGTGCGACCTGGCCCCAGCGGTTCTTCCACGTGATCATTCCCCAGCTCAAGCCTGAAATCTACGTGGTGTTGCTGACAACATCCATCACAGCGCTCAAAGTGTTCGCGCCGATCTTTGTTCTTACAAAGGGCGGCCCAGGCAACGCCACCACCGTCCCGTCGTATTTTGCGTGGCAGAACTTCTTCTCCAAGAACCAGGTCGGCTACGGCTCCACCATCTCCACCGTGATGACCATATTGATCATCATCCTGGCAATGATTTTCCTCAAAGTTCAATCCAAAGGTCAGGAGCACTGAGGACATGGCACTTACTAGCACTTCCTTGAAGCCAACGAAGGCAACCGAAACTCTGCACGCCGCCAAGAGACGACCAAAGCGCGGCATGGCCGCCTGGTGTGTCCTTTTCGTTTTGGCGGTGGTCCTTCTTCTGACACTCATTCCGTTTTTCCTAGCCGGGCTCAATGCCTTCAAGTCAGCCGCAGACTACGCCGCAAATGGGCCGGTTGGGCTTCCTCGGGAATTATCGTTCGAAGGAATCATCTCATTTTGGGAGAACGTCGATTTCGGAAACAAACTGGTCAATAGCGTCGTCATCAGCACGGCTGTCGCCGTGTCCGCCGTCATCCTGAGCCTGCTCAATGCCTACGCGATCGGCATCGGCAGGATCCGGGGGCATCGGGTCCTGTTGGCCCTGTTCATGATCGGCCTCACGCTCCCCCAGGAAGCCTTGGTCTACCCGCTCTACTACCTGTCGAAAGAGGTCGGGCTTTATGACACCAAGGCATCCATCATCATCGTTCTCGCCGTTTTGCAAAGCGCGTTTGGAACCTACTTTGTCGCCTCTGTACTCACCGCATTTCCACGCGAGATCCTCGAAGCGGCCAAGATTGACGGAGCCGGACGACTTAACATCCTGTTCCGCGTGGTTCTGCCCATTATCCGTCCAACTTTGATGGTGTTGGGTACCTTCTTCTTCATCTGGACGTGGAATGAGTTCTTTCTCCCGCTCGTCATGCTGGTCTCCGACTCCAACCAGACGGTCACACAGGCCATGGGAACCCTCCAAGGTGAAATGACCAGCGACCCCACCACCACGGCCGGGGCGGCCCTGCTGGGCATGCTTCCGACGCTGATCTTTTTCTTGATCTTTCAAAGGACTCTCACCAAGGGCATCACGGCCGGAGCGGTCAAATGAGAATGCATGCTCTCATGCCTGTTTCCGGACACATCGCTCCCGGACGTCGGGGTACCCAGTGAAGCAGCTGTCAGAGTCGCTCCCGGAGCCCCGGACACCGGATCCGCGCTCAGCGCCACCGCTACGCTGGGGGATCATCGGGGGAGGCCTAATCGCTGGTCTTTTCGTGGCGGCCGCCCGTACCCACACCCGGCAAAGGGTGGTGTCCATCGGATCCCGCGACCACGCCCGAGCGAGCGCATTCGCGTTAGCACACGGAATTGATCAAGCACACGGCAGCTACCAGGCGCTGGTCGATGACGACAACTTGGATATTGTCTATGTTGCCAGCCCGCATTCCGAACATCGCGACCATGCCCTCCTAGCCATCGCGGCAGGCAAGCACGTACTGGTAGAGAAGGCGTTCACGCAAAACGCCGACCAAGCGAGAGAAGTCTTTGCCGCCGCCGATGCAGCCGGAGTGACCGTGATGGAGGCCATGTGGAGCAGATTCCTGCCACATTACGACGTCATCAAGCAGATTCTGGAGGACGGCATTCTCGGCCAACCTGTTCTGACGCTGGCAGACCATGGCCAATACTTTGATTTTGATCCCGCGAGCCGGCTCTTCAATCGCAGCCTCGCAGGTGGAGCGTTGCTGGACCTGGGGATTTATCCAATATCTCTGGCGTCATTCGTTCACGGTACGCCGGTAGCCGTTCACGCGGCAGGGAAGGGAACAAGTACGGGAGTAGACGGGCAGGTCTCGGCAACGCTGGTCAATGCCTGCGGAGGACATGCCAGCATCAGCACAACGCTTTTCGCTAAATCGCCAACAACCGCCACCATTAGCGGAACCGAGGCGCGAATTGAAGTGCCCGGTGATTTCTACACCCCCCAACCGATAGCGGTTATCGGACGCGACGGTCAACGACGCGTGTGGGACGCCAACCGCATCCATGGGCACCAGGGACTGGCATTCGAAATAGCCGCCTTCGCCGACATGGTCGCCGAAGGCCGCCGCGACTCTCCACTCATGCCCAGGTCGGAAACGATTACAATTCTCCAGACTATCGATGAAATACGCCGGCAACTTGGCCCCCTTGGAATCCCGTGAGGGAAAAATTCGAATCGTTTCCCCGCCGTGGCAGCGATCAGTATGCCTTCCGTGCCCTCTGGGGCGGGGAGGAATACTGGAACCGCCAAGCAAGAACCACCGGTGAGTCTCGAAACTGGCCAACCACGGTGCAAGCGGCGCAAGTAGAAGCATCAGCGTACGACCCGCCACGGGTCCCCTCTCCCCAATCGGATCCCCCGACACACCTATCACAAGATTCGAGCGCAATTGGCCCGAACACGGCACCGCTGCCGATGAGGCCCCGGCCTCGAACCGGGGCACGGTGATATCCCCTACCAGCCGCCCAAGCACGGCGTCCTCGGATTCAGCGACAAGTAGTGAAGCGCATCAGTAAATAGTTTTCCTTTGGCCAGCGGCAGTTTCCACTGTCGCCCTAACATGATGGAGTGGACCCCCGTGACTTCGCCCGGACAAGCAATGACCGAATGGTGGCGCAATGCCGTCGTCTACCAAGTGTATCCCCGAAGCTTCGCCGATTCGAATGGGGACGGCATCGGCGATCTCCCCGGAGTCATCGCCAAGCTTGACTACCTCAAGTCCCTGGGCGTTGATGTCCTCTGGCTTTCCCCGTTCTATCCTTCGCCGCAGGTCGATAACGGTTACGACATTTCCGACTACCGCGGCGTTGACCCTATGTTTGGCACGCTGGATGATCTGGACGCACTTATTGCCGGGCTCCACTCCCGAGGCATGAAATTCATGACAGACATCGTCATCAACCACACCTCCGACCAGCATCCCTGGTTCACTGAGTCTCGTAAGAACCGCACCAACGCCAAACGCGACTGGTATATCTGGCGCTCCGCCCGGGCCGGCCACACCCCGGGCGCGCCCGGGGCCGAACCAACAAACTGGGTGGGATTCTTTGGTGAAAAGGCGTGGACCCTTGACGAAGAATCGGGCGAGTACTACATGCATCTTTTCTGTAAGGAACAGCCAGACCTCAACTGGGAGAATGCGGACGTGCGCCAGGAACTGTACGCCATGATGCGGTGGTGGCTGGCACGGGGTGTGGACGGCTTCCGGATGGATGTCATTAACCTGATCTCCAAGACATACCCGTTGGCAGACAGCACCACCAAGACCAGCGCGACACACTTCGAGGCGGGGGCACTGTTCGCCGGCGGCCCCAGGCTAGGAGAATTCCTGGCGGAAATGCGCCGCGAAGTCAACGGCTCCACGGACAAGGTGCTGCTCACTGTCGGCGAGATGCCTGGCACTGTCGCAAGCGATGCAGCCGGATACACGAATCCCGACAACAGCCAGATCGACATGATTTTCCAGTTCGAACACATGGATATCGACCGCGGCACGGGCCGCTACGATCCGATTCCATGGCGGCTGACTGACCTCAAACGCACCCTTGGCCGCTGGCAGGATGCGCTGGCTGGCACCGGCTGGAACTCCCTGTATTGGGGCAACCATGACCAATCACGACCTGTTTCCCGATTCGGATCGGCACGCCTTGAACTGCGGGAGCATTCGGCCAAGATGCTGGCCACGGTACTCCACCTGCACCGAGGCACACCCTACATCTATCAGGGCGAAGAACTGGGCATGGCCAATTATCCCTTTGAAACCCTCGAGGACTTCGACGACGTCGATGCCTACAACAGCTACCGAATCGCCCAAACAGATACCGGCGACACGGAAGCGATCCTGGCCGGCCTTCGCCATCTGGGACGAGACAACAGCCGTACCCCCATGCAGTGGGACGCCACCACCAACGCCGGTTTCACCACGGGGACCCCATGGTTGCCCGTCAACCCGAACCACGTCGACGTCAACGCCGCTGTCCAGATAAACGATGCCGGTTCAGTCTTTCACCACTACCGCCGGCTTATAGGGCTGCGCCATGCCCTCGACACTGTATCGCTGGGCAGTTTTGAGATGCTCCTGCCTGAAGACGAAACCATCTATGCCTTCACTCGCACCCACGGCAGTGAGCAATTGTTGGTCGTCGCCAATTTCTCCGATAATGAGCCGGAAGTTCCATTGGATGCCGCGGACTGGAACCAGTTGGTCATGACCACATACCCCGACGGTCTCGGCCCTGGCGGGCCAACGCGACTGCGGCCCCGCGAAGCCCGCATCTACCGGCGCAGAACCACTACCCATTAAGAATATGAGGTGAGGGTGGTTGGTTTTCCTGCCCGTCTGGTGGACATTGTCGCCTGGCATGGACGACCGATCAGGCCTTTGCGGCCGAGTCCACCAAGGCCGGCGCCGAGTCCAGCAAGAGCCGGATTCGCCGCCGCGCCCGGGGACTCTATCTGATGCACCTGTACTCCCTTGCCCTGGTGGCCTGCACCGGCCGGCTGTGGCATTGGGAGACGAGAGCGATCATCGCCATCGAGCACAAGAAACCACCAATCCTGTGGAGGTGGCTCGCACTGGCCGGAGTCTGTGCGGTGGTGTCCATTACAGTGGCAGCGTGGATCTCCACAGCGGACAAGGGCGGGCTTAAGGTCCTACTGGCGGTCATGACGGCCGGCGGGGGAGTCGGGATCATGGTCCTTCTCCTGTTGCTGCCTGCCGTCATTCCCGCGCTGTGGGAGATGCACCCCCGCCGTTCCGCACGGAACGCGGCCGCCATCTGGCAGTGGAGACGGACCCTACCCGGTCGGGAGGTCTACAAGGTCTCCTACCTTGCCATGTTCCCGCAAACCCGCGAAGGCCTGGCCTTCGCCAGGGCGGCCATAGACCGTGCCGTCCCGGCCGACACGCCGCTGTACACCGAAGCACGCAGCGACAGCCACAAAACCATCTACACCCGCCGCGGCCTCCACCCACTGACGACCGTCGACGGGACGCCCACCCTGGCCATGGGAACCCGCTAAGCAGGCTGCGGCAGCTGCCCCAGAGAGTGTCCTGCGCTGGCACGGCGGGCACGCACCAAGGGGGGGTCCCCGAATCCATGTGGTGGAGTCGCGTTCATCTAGGAGTAATCGTAGTAGTATTACTACTACTACGATTACTACCAAAGGGGGGCCACCATGGCCGAGCAGTCAGTCAAGGATCGCGTTTACGCCGCCGCCGAGCGCATCAGCGCGGAGAAGAACCCCACGGTCGCCACCGTGCGCGAAGCCGCCGGCGTGTCCAACGCCGACGCCACCAGGTATCTGAAGGAGTGGCGGACGGAGCGTGACAGTGCCGGGTCCAAGATCGCTGCCACCCCGGCCACCATCACCGAGCAGGCCCTGCGCCTCGCCGGGACCGTCTGGGCGGAGGCAGTCAGCACGGCCACGGCCGAGCACGCCATCATTGAAAAGGCCTGGCGGGACGAGAAGGCCCACAAGGACCGTGAAATCAACGAACTCGCCGCCGACCTCGACACCGCCGCCCGCACCCACCAGGAGGCCGTCAAAGAACTAAAAAACCAGGTTGAGGAAAGCAACCAGGCCGCCCGCGACAACGCTGCTGCTGCCGCTGAGGCCCGCGATCAGCTGGCCGTTGCAGATCGAAAGCATGCCGAAGAAATCGCGGCAATGAAGAGCCAGATCGCCGAAGCCCGCGCCACCGTCACCACGCTTCAGCAGACACAGGATGCTCTTATTGCTCGGATTGAACCGCAAGCGAAAGACAATAAGAAGAAGTAACGCCGCCCTCAGGGATCCAGGGCTGGATGATTGTGCCCGGGACAACAGTCGAAACGACCCGCAGGGGAAGTTTGACCAAAGGCTGGCCGTGTTGACGGCATGGCGCAGGTAGCCGATTCCTGCAAACGTCGTCAGTCCTGGGGAGCTGTTTCCTGGGCCCAATCCAGGGCCGTGGCCAGATCATTCTCGCTGGGCAGGGCTGCTTTTTCGTTGGAGGGCAGTGTCTCGTAGGTGTAGCTCGAAACGGCCATGGGGCCCCGGACTGGTTGAGTGCGTAGCGGACGGTGTGGTCCTTGTGGCTGCCACAGACGAGAATTCCCACGGTCGGGGCATGGGCTTCCCTGCGGAGCCGGTCCTCGACCAGGGCTATGTAGAACTGAAGCTGCCCGATGTTATGTGCAGCTGCACATAATTCGGGCCAATGACACCGCTGCCCCACCCATCCATTTCCTGGCGGGTGAGTATGTCGCGGCCGATGGACCAATACAAGCCGATCAGCTGTGTATTAACGCTTCGGCGGGCCTGCGCCTGTGCTGACCGCACCCGGTCCTTGAGGGCGTCGAGGAGAACGCCGTAGTCGTCGAGAATGGCAAGATCGCCGGAATCGGTCATGGGTTTCATTCTATCGACCCCGTGGTCACTGGGCGCGGGATCACATGCGCTATTTCCATCCCTTCTGTTCAAGACGATCGGCGATATTGCCGCGACCCGACCGTCTCAAGAAGGCGAACAATTGAGGGGCCGGTGGCCAGTTGCTCCGATACGGGTTCGTGCAAGAGCCCGTATAAAGTCCGCCGCCGGGACCTGTGGAGAGTCCGCCGCCAGGCCCGGTCGACATTCCGCCGCCGGGACCTGTGGAGAGTCCGCCGCCAGGCCCGGTCGACATTCCGCCGCCAGGGCCTGTGGAGAGTCCGCCGCCAGGCCCGGTCGACATTCCGCCGCCAGGGCCTGTGGAGAGTCCGCCGCCAGGCCCGGTCGAGGCGCCGCCGCCGGGACCAGTCGACCTTCCGCCGCCTGGGCCCGTGGAGAGTCCGCCGCCGGGACCGCTGCAGTTGTCGCGTGGCCATGTCGTCATAGTGGCAACATACCTCATGTCACCGACAGAGCCGCTGCTCCTAGCAACGTCCATTTGAGATGATGTCCGAATACATGCAAAATCGACCGTTTTTGACAGCCAGGCCATTTTGGATGAGCGGCCATTTTCCGCATGGACTGTCGCCTTCGAAAAACGGCACTGGCTGAGATGCGGGCGCTCTTATTAGTTTCGGGCACCCGCACCCGTCACATGAGCTGCCAAGTATACGGATTCTCCCATGCCTATGGCCTGCATGTCGTGCCCTTGTTGGCGCATCTCGTTGATGTCGATTATTTGTACTTGAACGGAGTCTGCTGCAATTGTGTAGCCGTCATTCATGGCACGCTGATACAACTCCGATTCAGCAGCCTTTACTAGTACCTGCGCATAGGCATCTGAGTACATCCCATCTTGACCGGGCAAGATGAATTTGAATTCTTTGTGTTGTTCGCTCAAATTACTGGCTGTTTTACGGGATTCAGGTGAACTTGCCTGCGTATGTGGAGGGGCCTGATTGATGTAGATCTCGTCGGGATCAATTGGCTCATGCCACGAACCGCGCCCGAAGACCTTTTCCCAGAGAATAATTCTTTGGCGGTGTGCTTCAACACCCATTGGAAAACTGCCGAGCCTCGCCAGTGTCAGATTGATCTCACGTGACACATCTTGGCGTTTCATTACCGTCGGGGGAACGCCTGCTGCGCGTTTGTGTTCCTTGATTTAGGCGGATTGCCCTAGGCAGAATGCCTCCTCTGGGCTGTAGCCCACTTGAACTAGGCGTGAAGCCATTCCATTAACTGCACCATCCATAAGACCCATGCTGCTGTTCCCCAATCCGAAAATCATGCCTCACTATATTAAGGCGTCCAACCTTCCGTTCATACTAGCCGGTGGCGAGTCATGAGGTGGTGCGTTGCACTTGGCGTTCAGGTGACTTGTCATGTTCCCGATTCCTGGCTTGAGTAGCAGCCTGACACTGTCGTAAGGGAAGGGCATGTGCTTATGGCGGCATTAGCACCTTAGCACGGGCGTGCTTCTTCGGTTTTGACAACGACGATCAGTGTCAGCCTAAAATGATGGGCCGTCGGCGCCTTATTTTAGGGATTTTGGGAGCTTCAGCATAGGTTTATGCTCATCAAGTCGTCGGGCACGCGAAGTTGGAAACTGTACTACAGAGGTTTTGGTAACAAGTCGCCGTTCTAGACCGATGCGGCGCGAGTCCGCCGATCGTGTATGGGTTACTGAATAGAAGGAAATATGACGAACAACGAGTCGAGACCAAAAGCTGGCTGGTATCCAGACGCCGTGGGACGGCAACGATGGTGGGACGGCTCGCGGTGGACGGACAATTATGCCCAGGGCCCGGCCAAGTCGAGCATGAATGTACCAGGACGAACCCCTGGCTTCGTTTGTGGCCTCGTTGCCATCCTATTCACTACCCTTCCCATCGTTTCTATACCGCTCGGAATTGTTGGATGGGTGCAGTCAGCGAAGGCGCTGAAGCACTTGCCAGCAGCAACTCCCGGTAGAGGATTAGCTCTAGCCGGCCAGGTCTTGTCGATAGTTGCATTGAGCCTCAGCTTCATAATTATCATGCTCGCCTTACCAGGTATAACCGCCAAAAACTTCGGCTGAGTTGAGACCGCAATTCATGGAAATTGCGGGGTGGCATCACCAATACCCGCAACGGCGTCGTCCAGGACTTTGCCCGCTCTACAGTACGGCCAGCCGGAACGCCGTCAGCATGGGCGTCGCGGACGGCGTGATCTGGACGTCCTGGACCACAAATCCTCTGCGTCGGACTGGGGCGGTACCACCAGCTGTTCGAGTAATGTAAGCAGTAGCTGCGCCACGGTGGCCCCGATGCGGCGAGTGGAAACCCGTTGCACAGGGGCCGCCGTTATGTCTCCACCGGGGTGTACACGCACGAGCAGTACGACCACCACAACCAGGCGCGGAGAGACGCCTACCAGCATGTTCAGGTTTGGGGACGGTCACGCATAATTACTTCGGGATGATGCTGGGTTACCCGGACACCCAGCCGGACACGTGGATTATCAGAGCAGTCCAACGTGTGGCCGACTCCGAGAGTTTGGATGTTTCAGTGGATTCCAAGCTGGCCAGAACCGTGGTGCCGGAGGTCCATCAACGCACAAGACTAGGAAAGACAGTCACGCACATGGACCACGCCATCTGGCTGACAGAACGGGAACGAGCGTAATACGCCTTGTCTATTAAAATCCTAGCGACTTGGTTGTTGTCCTCCACTTCGTTGCCCAGTCGCGGCCGCCCGGGCCAGACTCACCACCAGCGAATGCGCCCCATCCGTCTACCACCACCTGCTACCAGCAATCCCTGAACCATGCCGCAAACAACAGAATCCTTAGCGCAAACGACTATTCCGTGGAGGCCAGACCGCCTTCTAAAGCAGAGAGGCCTACTTGGAAGGGGCTCACCGTGAGGTGAGCAAATCACCCAAGTGATTGATCAGACTCCAATATGACTCGTCGAACAACGCTGGCTTGAACGTTGAAGAGCGCCCTGAAGAGTTTGCAATTTGAATGGTCGCCGGGCCGTCCGTCAATCTGAGACCGGGGGCTTGCGGCAAATTCCCTAGTGCATCTGAGCGGAACCCCCCAATCGTGACATTGTGAATATTGTCCAAAGGCACAATAAAGTCCTCTGCGTGTCGGTTGAGCGATAGCCCCGTTACAGGGTTGACACCTCGCAACACGGCCACAAAACTCCCACCGACTGCCAATGCTCCGCGAACAGGGAGAATGGATCCGGTTACGACTCGCCCCTCGATGACCTCGATCCCCCCTTCTCGATAGTCAGCGGCAGTTAACGAAATATCTGTCAGGCGCGACAAGACGCCAAGAAGACTAGAACCTGTAAATGACATTCACTTATAATACATTTCCACTGAGAGAATGCTGGCAAATTGCCGTACCGATTTATCAGCTGTCTGGACTCCGCCAGGTGCCGGACTCTCTTCGCGATCCTCGCTAGGTGAGGTCCGGTGGTGTGTGTTTTGAACTCTCCACAAATGCTCCTTGGCGACAGTTGTTTGTGCGTTCGTATGCTCCCGCTCAGGCTAGGAACGGAAAGGTGTGCGGCTCCCGATGACGGCGATTGTCTGGTGCCCGTGGGACCGAAGCAGTTCCTTGACCCCGACGATGGCTTCTTCCTGGTAGCGTGTCGGGCCGACGGCCACTCCAAGGATCGGGAGTTCCCCCATCGGCTCCGGACCGTCTCCCAGGTCTCGTAAGGGGTCTTCCGGAAGCCCAAGCTCAACATACGGGATTATCCCGTATCTGCCGGTACGGTGCTTGAGGTACATAAGGTCGGCGTGTATGGCAGCCCCGCAGACGATGCGCATCTCCGCTTCGTCCTTGAACGCAGTATTCTTGAACGTCGGGAATGCCATAGCTACATTGGCAAAGGCATGCAGCCAGTCATTTTCGAGGACTGTGCCCTCTGTGCCCTCTGTTTGAGGGAGAGCTGCGGCTTCAATGCCGCGAAGAGCCTCCCATGCGATCTTGGCTTGTTCGGCACGGAAGTACACGGCGGGACTCCAGCCGAATTGTCCGGACACCCCTGCCGCCTGGTCACGCACTAGCTGCTTGTCTTCCTCCTCAAGGAAGCCAAGGGGATCGATCATCTTTTCCGTCACCGGTCGCTGACGCCGCATCAGTAGGGACTTGCGCCCATCGAGAGCTACTGCGAACCCTACTTCACTGCCCGTGTAGTTCCGCCACAAGGTGAGATTGTCGGGTTCCTTCGAAGCGCATGCGATGAAGGTCCTGTATCGATCGTTCTGCAGTGCAGTTTCGACTAGAAAACTAAAGTCCGCTCGAATATCCGCGTCCACTTCCTTCAAGTGGGTTTGGACGAGCTCCCGGAACATGGACCCTCCCGTGTGCATTTCTTGGAGGTCGTTCATGAAAGCCGTCGCACTAGCCCAAAGCACATGGTCGCCGACAAGTCCTGCAAGCCCGGCCGCCGTGGTGTAGTGCCACACTGTTCCAGGTGGCCAAGCCTTCGACGAAAGAACGTCTGGGGCGGCATTGAAACTGGGATTCTGGGGAAGGGCCATGCCGACAGTGTAGACATGTATCGATGCATAGAAGACCGGTGTGGCAGCCGTGCGGGGGAGAGCCTGGAACAGGATCGCTCTGTGTTTGAGGAGTCCCAAGCTGAGACCTGGATGGCGATCCAGCTGGGACGGACCATCGGCCGCAAACCGATACGTTCTCCCAGGAGGGCTGCAGGTATTGAAGCGCTCCGGAAAGTTGGAGCGTGAGTGAGTTTGTAGACGACTTTGGATATTTTCAGAAGCCGGCTGCACACCCTCCCGCGGAATTTTGGGATTGTGCAGACGAGTATGGACACAGAAATGTCAGAAGTGCCCTGCACGGAGTTGCATTCTGCTCAATAGTCCTCTGCACCAACCAGCAAGAACTACTGCTTTGAAGGCTCAGCAGCGCCCGCTGCCGGGACCCACCGGTAGAGGGTCGGCACCGAGACGCCAAGGCTGTTGGCAACTTCCCGGGGAGGTGTTCCCTGGTTGAGGAGTTTTCGGGCGTTGCGGATCTTGGCCTCGGTCATGATGCGTTTGCGGCCACCGACCCGTCCCTGTTCGCGTGCGGCCTGCAACCCTGCCTGGGTGCGTTCGACCATGAGTTCCCGTTCCATTTGGGCCAGGGATGCCATCACGTTGAAGAAGAAGCGCCCGGAAACGGTGGTGGTGTCGATCGTGTCGGTGAGGCTGACGAAGCCTACGCCGCGGTTGTTTAGGCCTCCGGCGAAGTCCAGGAGGTCTTTCACGCTCCGGCCCAGGCGGTCCAGCTTCCACACCACCAGGGTGTCGCCGTCGCGCAGGGTGTCCAGTGCCTGAGTAAGGCCGGGGCGTTGGGACTTGGTGCCGCTGATCGTGTCTTCGTAGATTTTGTCGCATCCGGCCTTCTTCAGGGCGTCAATCTGGAGGTCAAGGTTCTGGTCACGGGTGGAGACCCTGGCGTAGCCGATGCGGTGCGCGGTCATGGGTGTGCTCTTCTCAAAACTCGATTCGGAGTGTTGATTCGACTATACCGTTTCGAGAACTATTTGTGAGAATCGAGGGCCGATCGTCACCTTTTCGCAGCGAAGCAGATTTTCTGCGGCAAGACGCCGCACTGCCGCGAGACCCGCAGGCCCCGGGGATTCTCAATTCGATGCATTCTTGAAATCCTTCGTCATTGAGAGGGCCTATCCGCCGGAAAATGGTGTGCCGTGAACTGCCAGCGCGTTATCTCTTCGCTCAGGCAGCCGCCTGCACAGTGTCAGGCCGGGATGTTGCCGTGGGGAGGGAGCAAGGGCGTTTGATCGCGTGGGGTGCACGCAGCTTGCTCGTGCCCGTCGGTGCCTTGCAGGCTGGGGCCGGTCCGCTCATCCAGGAACCGACGCCCAGCCTGCAGCTCACGGGAGTCAGTCTGGTGACTCGGCCGTTGGTTGATATCAGCGTGCCGCGGTGGCGGGCTGCTCCTGGAAGGCTGGTACGACATGCTTGATGAAGAGTTCGAGCGAGCGCTTCTTCTCCTCATGGGTGAGGCTGTTGTCTGCCCAGATGCTGAACTCGTTTACGCCGAGTGCCTCGTAGTGGCGGAGCCGCTCGATTACTTCGTCAGGGGTGCCGATCATCGCGGTCTGGTGGAGGGAGTCGGGCGTGAATTCCGGGCGGTCGGCGAACTTCTCTGCAGGGCTGGGCTCGAGGAAACCGTTCTTGGGTGTGGTCTTGTTTCCGAACCAGGCGTCAAACGTCCGGTAGAACTTTTGGATGCCTTCGGCCGGCCGCCGCCATCCCTCGGGCTCGTCAGCGGCGTGGACATGCGTGTGGCGGAGGACCATGAGGTCCGGGCGGGGGACGTCGGGGTTGTTTTCCACAGCGGTGTTGAACTTGTTCGCCAGGTCTTCGACTTCCTCGTCGCCCTTCATCAGCGGTGTCACCATCACGTTGCAGCCGTTGGCGACGGCGAACTCGTGCGAGGAGATGTCACGGGCGGCGATCCACATGGGCGGGGTGGGCTTCTGCACAGGCTTGGGGACGCTGGTGGAGGTCGGGAACTGCCAGATCTCGCCGTCGTGGGCGTAGTCACCTTCCCAGAGCGCGCGTACCGCCGGGACGAGCTCGCGCAGGTGCTTGCCGCCATCGACCGCGGACATGCCGCCCATGAGGCGGTCGAACTCGAATTGGTAGGCGCCGCGTGCCAGTCCCACTTCCATGCGGCCGTTGCTGATGACATCCAGGAGGGCGGTCTCGCCGGCTACGCGGAGCGGGTTCCAGAAGGGCGCGATGATCGTGCCGGCGCCGAGCCGGATGCGCGACGTGCGCGCTGCAAGATAGGCAAGTTGGGGCATGGGGCTGGGGGAAATGGTGTACTCCATCGAGTGGTGCTCGCCAATCCATACGGTGCTGAATCCTCCGGCTTCCGCGATGAGGGTGAGTTCCGTCAGGTTTTCGAAGCATTCGCGGTGCGAGACGGTCTCGTCCCAGCGCTCCATGTGGGCGAAGAGGGAAAAGCGCATTAGTGACTCCTTTGTTCTGCGGCGATGTTCGCCGCCACTTCCTGGGTGGGTGCCGCCTGCTGGGTTGGGGCGTTGCGTTCGGCGATGGTCTGGTTACCGCGAGACCAGTGTTCATGCTCGATTTCACGGATTATGACTGTGGTGTTTTCGGGTGTTGCGCCTACTGAGTTTTCGGCGGCGTGGTGCAGCTCATTGATGAGCGAGCGGAGCTGTTCAGGGGTACGGCCCCGGGCGATCGAGACTTCGATAAGAGGCAAGGTGGTCAGCTCCTCATGATGAAGGGGTCGGCGAGGGGTGATTCGTCGGTGTTGATCCAGACGCTCTTGACCCTGGTGTATTCGTGGATGCTTTCGATGCCGTGCTCGACTCCGACGCCGCTGGTCTTGAAGCCTTCCCGGGGTGATTGTGGCGACATGGTGCGGTAGGTATTGACCCAGATTGTGCCGGCTTCCAGACGGTTGGCCATTCGGTGTGCCCTGGAGAGGTTGGTGGTCCAGATTCCGGCGGCCAGTCCGTAGCTGGTGTCGTTCGCGAGCCGGAGGACTTCTTCTTCTGTTTCAAACGGCATGATCGCGGCGACGGGCCCGAAAATCTCTTCCCTGACCACGCGCATGGAATTGTCCACATCGGTCAGCACGGTGGGTTCGAAGAAGTAGCCGTCGAGGCCGGTGTTTGGACGCCCGCCGCCGGTCAGGACGGTGGCGCCTTCGGAGACGCCGAGATCGACGTAGCTGGCGACCTTGTCCCGCTGGTCCTGGAAGGCCAGCGGTCCGAGTTCAGTGGCGTCAAGGAGCGGGTCTCCGATGACAATGCTCCGGGCGCGGTTGGTGACCCGTTCGAGGAGTTCGTCGTACACGGACTTGTGCGCGAAGACGCGGCTGCCGGCGATGCAGGTCTGGCCGGCCGCGGCGAAGATGCCGGCCACCACTCCCATGGAGGCATTGGCGATGTCAGCGTCGGCGAAGACGATGTTGGGGGATTTGCCGCCCAGTTCCAGCGTCGAGCCGATGAAGCGGGACGCGGTGGATGAAGCGATGCGGGCGCCTGTGGCCGTGCTGCCGGTGAAGGAGATTTTCGCCAGACGGCGGTGTTCAACGAGCGCGGCTCCGGCTTCCGCACCGAAGCCGGTGACGACGTTGATGACGCCGGGCGGGAATCCGGCTTCGTCGGCCAGCGCCGCCAAGCGCAAAACGGTGGCGGAGGTGTATTCGGAGGGTTTGATCACGATGGTGTTGCCGGTCGCGAGGGCTGGTGCAAGCTTGCTGGTGGTGAGCGTCAGCGGCGAGTTCCATGGCGTGATGGCACCGACGACTCCGAGGGGTTCGCGAAGGGTGTAGTTCAGCATGGCCCGGCTGGAACCCGGAATGGTGTCGCCCTGGATTTTGTCAGCCAGGCCCGCGTAGTAGTAGTAGTACTCGGGCATGGCGGCGAGCTGGGCGCGCATTTCGCGCAGGAGTTTTCCGTTATCTTCGGATTCCATGCGTGCGAGTTCGTCCGCGTGTTCACCGACAAGGTCACCCAGACGGCGAAGCAGGTGTCCGCGTTTGGTTTGGCTAAGGTCCCGCCACGTCGATTTTTCGAAGGCTGCCGCCGCGGCTAAAACTGCCCGGTCGACGTCGGCTTCGTTACCACGTGCGGCTTTGTAGAGCACGTCCAGGGTGGCCGGGTTGGTGCTGTCGAAGTATTCCCCGGATGACGGCGGGACCCAGTCCCCGTTGATGAAATGCTCGTAGCGGCGATCAGTGGACATGTGGATGCTCCTTGAAGAAAGCAGTGAGGGTTTTGGCGAGCTCTTGGGGGCGCTCCACCGGCATCATGTGGCGTGCCCCCTTGATGACGGAGTACGTGCAGCCGGGGATGGCCGCGGCGAGCCTGGCGCTCATTGCCGGTGTCGATCCCGGATCCAGTTCACCGGTCACGGCATGGGATGGCACGGCGATTCGAGGGAGTTCTGGCGCCATTTCTGCGTCTGCCGTGGCGAAGACGCGGTAGCAGGCCAAAAAGGATCGCGGGTCGTTGCGCAGCAGGACTTCCCGCGTTGCCTCGACCTGTTCAGCCGTGACGGGGGAGCCGTCCGGGTACCATCGACGGATTGATGCCTCCACCGTCGCGGGAAAATCGGATGCTGCCGAGTTCAGCCGCATCATCACCGCGGCGTGCTCCTGCGCCGTACGGTCGCAAACCGATCCGACGCAGACCAGGGAGGCGACCAGATCGGGCCGAAACCGGGCCAGATGCTGCGCGACGAGGGCGCCCAGTGAGAAACCCGCCACATGGGTGCCCGGTTCGAGGCGCTCGGCGACGTCCGCAGCGAGATCGGCCAGGGTCAGTCCTTCGGGCGCAGCCTCTCGGCTTCCGTGCCCCAGGAGCTCGAGGACCTGAACGTCGTATTCCGGTTCGAGGTATTCGCGCAGGGGCGCCCACATCGTCGCGTCGAGACCGACGCCGTGAATCAGTGCTACACGGGCGCGGCTCACCGGTGCGCCGCCTACTTCGATTCGGTGGTGAACGCGGCGAGGCGCTGCTGCGGGCGTCCCTGGGCCGCGGCGGCGAGGGCGATCACGATTTCGTCGGCATGGGGAGCGTCGCTGATCCGGACCTCGATGCTCTGGTGGTGGGAGCGGATGGTTGCGTCGGTGATGTGTTTGAGGGGAATGTCAAACACAACACCGGCGGGCCCGCGCTTTTCCACGGCCGGCAGGAGCGTTGTGGCATTTGCGGCGTCGCGGAAGTGATTTCCAAAGGAAAGAGTGTGGATGAGTCCTGAACCGTGCTCGATTTCACCGTTCAGGCCCACGATGGCGGCCTTGCCGTACGCCTCGGCCGTGGCTCCCAGGGCTTCGAGCACGCGGGGCGCCAGCAGTGCTCCGAGGTCGGAGGCGTTGTCGTCGATCCCGGCGGAGAGATCCTCGACGAACCCCTTGCCGGCCCAGGGATTCTTGATGATGGCCGCGACGACGGCGACCCGTGCGTTCGGCGTGACGTCCCGGCCGCCTTCGATGAGGATGTCTTCAGTCAGGGTAACGATTTTGCGGATGCTCATGAAATTAGTTCTCCTATGGTGTCTGCTTTGACGACGGGGTCAGTGATCCGGTCACCGATGCGTGAGTGCGGGCGGGGCCCGGTTGAGGCGCCGAGGATGACGACGATTTCGCCGGGCCGGGGCGCGTCGCTGATCCGGGCAGTGATGGTCTGGTAGTGCGTGCGGGTGGCGGCGGCGTTCTTGTGCCAAAGGGGTACCACGAGCGGGGCGCCGGCGTCGGCCCGGTCGTCGGCGAAGCAGATGATGGATTCTCCGTCGAAATACTCCCGGACGAGGTTGCCGAAGTACGGTGTGTGGATGAGGGCCGCGCCGTGTTCAATCTCGCCGTCTGCGCCGACGATCGCCGCTTTGCCGAAGGCCTGAATTGCTTCCACGCCCCCGAGTTCCTTGGTCAGAACGTCGGTGAGTTTACGTGCCAGGACCGGGGCGAGCCGGATGACTTCCTCGTTTAGATCATCGGTGGCCTTTCCGCCCAGCCAGGGGTTGGCAACCACGGCCGCCGCCGTGGAACGGACGGCCGGGACGGCGGGGGAGAGGCCGTTTTCGAGCAGGATCTCCTCGCTGTAATAGGCAATCTTGCGGATACCCAAGCCCTGATCGTTCATCGTTTGGTCCCGGGCAGCGCGGGCTGGTTGGGATGCCGGACGGACCTGAAGCCGCCGAGGGCCTGAAAGTTGGAGAAGCGCATGGCTTCCTTTCTTGGTTGGCTCAGTTCCGGAGCGACCGCTCCGGTTCGGAGAGAGCCTCTCGGGAGGAGGCATGGACGTGGTCCCTCATGGCGGTTTCGGCGCCGAAAGGGTCTTTATGTTCGATCATTTCCAGGACGGCGCGGTGCTCGCGGGTGGATGCTGCGAGCCTGCCCGGATGCTCAATAGTGCGCAGGACCAGCCGGTGGTACGCGAGCTGGTTCATGAGCCGCTCATAGTGTTCGGCTAGTTTGAGATTGTCCGAGCCCCGGACGATCGTCCAGTGAAATTCATGTACCAGCCGGGCATAGGCCCCGCTGTCGCTCGTAAGGACCGCGGCTTCGGATTCTTCGAGGTTCAGGCGGAGGGTGGACAGTTCCGGTGTCTGGCCACGGCGGGCAAGCAGCGATGCCGCGAGGCCCTCCAGGGACTCCTTGAGCTGGAACAGCTCGATGATCTCCCTGTGGGTCGGTTCACGGACGAAGGTTCCAACCTTCGGCCGTATCTCCACCAGCCCCTCATTCTGAAGCTGCTTGAGGGCTTCCCGTACCGGAGTGCGACTGACGTCGAATTCCTGGGCAAGGAAAGCCTCCGGCAGCACCGCGCCAGGCGGGAAGTCGCCTCCCAGGACGAGTCTCCGGATTTTCTCCAAAAGGCCCTCGCGCCCGTCCACTTCAACAGTCAGTACCGATTCTTCTTGCATGCATGTCAGCCTATGTTGCATGCAAGAAGGGCGTCAAGTGAGAAAGTGCCTTTCTTCTAACTTCTCTACAATCCCGCTGTTTAAGGGTTTTTTCTCATTTTGGTTGACGTGGTGATGTGACCTGCCTTACGGTCATTGGTATGCAACAGACTCTTCAACCGCTGATCACGTCAACCTGGCTCGCCGCTTGGGACCAGGGAGAACTCGACGCTTTAGACGGCCTCATGGCAGCTGACTACACGCGCACCAGCAAGGCGACGGGGGCAACCGTCGACATTACTGGTCTCAAAGCAGAGATCGCCGCAGTGCGGGAAGCCTTCCCGGACCTGCGCACGACGATCGATGACATCGTCGAGGGTGCGGAAACGGTGGCCGTCTTCTGGACGTCCACGGGCACCCACACCCGCGACTACCTCGGCGTCCCCGCAACAGGACTTAGCGTTCAGACCAGGGGCTCCAACATCCTGATTCTCAAAGAGGGAAGGATCACCAGGGAAACCGTGACGTGGGACGGGAGCGAACTGCTGGCCGCCCTCGGGATTCGCCCCCTGCGCGGCATCGCCGCGCCGGAGGGTGGGGCCGGCGTTGACTTTCCCGAGCTCGACGTAAACATGATGAAGGCGTTCAACCGCCAGTTCATCACCGGCGTCACTGTGGTCACCACCATGGACGGCGAAACCCCCAAGGGACTGGCAGCGAACTCGTACTGCTCAGTCTCCATCGAGCCGCCCCTCGTGCTCGTCTGTGTGCAGAAGAGCTCGAGCACCTACCCGGCGCTGTTCTCCTCTAGCCACCTCGGCATCAACATTCTGGGTACGGAACAGAAGGAGACGGTCAGCGTCTTCGCTTCCAAGGCCCAGGACAAGTTCGCGGAGCTCGACTGGCATGAGGGCCCGAAAGGCAGCCCACTTCTGGACGGCTCGGCCGCATCCCTTGAAGCCGAGATCCAGGAGCGATTCCAGGCAAGGACGCACACAGTTTTTATCTGCCGGGTCCGGCACGCCGAGATCGCCGACACGCCACCCATGGTCTACAAGGCCGGCCGGTTTTATGACAGCGCAGAACTCGCTGAACTCTAAGTTCCGGCGCGGCTGGCAAACCCTCGGACAGGAACCAGCCGCGCCGGCCCAAACTGCTCGTAAGCAGCGCACCAGGGTGCGCATCCAACTTTAGGACAACAATGAACGCAGACACCATGCGCACCGCCGGCGAAGACAGTGTCGCCGAAGACCGCGGGTACCGCAACAGTCTCACCAAGATCGAGCCCTACGGCATCGAGCACATCCCGGATGTGGAACGCCATGGCAGGCCCCGCTCCCAGTTCTTCCTCTGGTTCGCCGCAGGCATGAATTTCCCCATCGTCGTCCTTGGCTTCAGTGCCGCCTATTTCGGTCTGCCCTTCTGGGCCGCGGCCCTGGCCATCGTCCTCGCGGGCCTGACTTCCTCGGCGGGAATGGGATACCTCTCGGCCATGGGCGTCCGGCTGGGCGTCCCGCAGCAGATGCAGGGCCGGGGACCCCTCGGATTCATCGGCAACCTGTTCCCGGTGGCATATGTGAATGTCTTCGCCGGCGTCGGCTGGGCTGCGGTGACCGTGATCCTCGGGGGCAAGGCAATCTCGCTGCTGACTGATATCCCGTTCTGGCTCTCCGCTTTGGTGCTCATGGGAATCCAACTCGGCGTGGCTGTCATCGGGTACAACCTGATCCACTTCCTCCAGCGCATCCTCTCCTTCGTCCTGGTGATCGGCTTCGTCTTCATCACCGTCGTGGCAGCCGCCAATGGACACATCGTCAACCATTTCAACCCCTCAGCCAAGGGCTTTGACGGCATCGGCGGATGGATCACCTTCTTCGGCTGGTTCTTCTCCTTCATCGTCGCCTGGATGCCCTTCGCCTCCGACTACTCCCGCTACCTGCCGAACACCCCCGGCAACAGGCGTGGCGCCAGCCGGGCAACGATGCTGGGAAACTTCATCACCTTGGTGTGGATGGGGATCCTTGGCACCCTCCTTGGATCAACCGCGACAGCCAGCGACAGCATTGGCGCGCTCAAGGAGCTGATGGGCCCCTGGGCCGCCGTCGGTCTCGGAGTGGTGGCCCTGTCCTCCTTCACGCAGAACTTCCTGAACGTCTACGGTGGCGCCATCTCCATCCAGACTATGGGTGTACCCGTCAAACGACACACCGCCGTCGTCGTCATCTGCGTGGCCTCCTACCTCGTGGCCTTGTTTGGCCAGGAAGGATTCAACGCAGGTTTCACCGCCTTCCTGAACCTGACCGCCTACTGCATCGCCCCCTATGTCGCCGTCCTCGTATGTGACTACCTCTTTGGAGGACGCAGGACCGAACGAGGCCTGCGTGAACTCTTCGACAAGAGCAGAAAATTCGAATGGGGCTTCGTTGCCTGGGCCGCAGGCGTCGTCCTCTCATCCCCGTTCTGGATGTCCTCGATCTACACCGGCCCGATCGCCGCCGCTTTCCCGCAAATCGGCGACCTCTCCTACTACGTCGCAGCCGCCATCGCGACCGTCGTCTACCTGGCCACCCACCGCCGCCCGCGCCTCTCGGGACACAAAATGCTCGATCGAAGCGCCACCGGGCAAACCCTCTAAGACCGGGTGGCTCCCCGACGAGCAGAGGGGAGCCACCGGTCCCATCCACAACAGCAATGGGCCACCACGGCCATGCAGCACCGCCGCATCCACCCAACACCAACCGAACCGGACGAGGATGACCATGAGCATCGCACCGCTGTCACGGGCAGGCGGAGAGCGCGCACCCGCGGAAGGCCCGCCCCGCACCGTCGTGGCCGTCATCGTTGAGTGGCGGGGACGGATCGCCCTCTTCAAGCGCAGCCAGTCCGTCGGACACGACCGCGGACTCTGGCATTGCGTCACCGGATACCTTGAGCCTGGAACCTCTCCTGAAGAGCAGGCCTTCACGGAACTTCGGGAGGAAACAGGGCTTGCCGAGAACGACCTGGTCGGCTTCCGGCAGGGGACGCCGCTACTCCTGCCAGACAGCCACGGCAGTCCGTGGCTGGTGCACACTTTCACGGCCAGCGCCCGGAACCGCAGGCTGAGCGTCAATGACGAACACGACACCTTCCGCTGGGTGGCGCAGTCGAAGATCAGGCGATTCAGCAACCGCGTCACGTGGCTGGATCAGGTCCTCGGGGCGGCCCCGGTACCACCAGACCGGCACGGAACAGGAGCATGACAGTCATTCAGGGCATCGTCGAACACGGGGACAAACGAGGCAGGACAGTCGGATTTCCCACCGCAAACATCCCGCTCCTTGACGACCAAACCGAGGACGGGGTATGGGCTGCGGTGGTCCGGACAGACTCTGGAAGATCCTGGCTGGCAGCAGTTTCCATTGGACGACGGCAAACGTTTTATGCCGAGGCCGGAAGGAAATTGCTCGAAGCCCACCTCCTGGACTTCAACGAGGACCTCTACGGGCGGCAGCTGACTGTCACCCTGACCGCCAAGCTGCGGGAACAACAAAGCTTCTCAAGCATGAACGCCCTGACCGGGCAACTGCGCAATGACGTCACGGCAACCCGGAACTGGGCCCAACGGCACGCTCCCGGGCACTTTTCGCCAGAATCGCACGAGAGCGGTACCGTGCCGGTGCCCCGGACCGTGGCAGCCGCCACAATGACCAACCCACAAGGACTTTAGAAGGAGCGCCAAGTGCCTGAAGGAAATACAACGACCACTGGGACCGTCATCACCGGGCATGAAGCAAAGCTCCTCGCCTCCGTGCCCACAGGCCTCCTCATTAACGGACAGTGGCGTGAAGCGTCCGAAGGCGGTACCTTCGACGTCCACGACCCCGCCACCGGCGAGGTCCTGGCCACCCTGGCCTCTGCCACCAGCGCAGACGCCGTCGCCGCCCTCGACGCGGCGGACGCCGTCCAGGCCTCGTGGGCGCGGACGGCGCCGCGGGAACGGGCCGAAATCCTGCGCCGCGCCTTCGACCTGGTCACGGCACGGGCCGAGGACTTCGCCCTGCTCATGACCCTGGAAATGGGCAAGCCGCTGGCAGAAGCCCGCGGGGAAGTCACCTACGGGGCGGAGTTCCTGCGCTGGTTCTCCGAAGAGACGGTCCGCGACCATGGCCGCTACCTCACCACCCCGGAGGGCAAGAACAAGATCCTGGTCCAGCACAAACCGGTGGGCCCGTGCCTGCTCATCACCCCCTGGAACTTCCCGCTGGCGATGGCCACCCGCAAGGTCGCACCCGCGATCGCCGCAGGCTGCACCATGGTCCTCAAACCCGCCAAACTCACGCCCCTGACCTCCCAGCTGTTTGCCCAGACCATGCTCGAAGCCGGCCTGCCCGCGGGCGTTCTGAACGTGGTGTCCTCCTCCAACGCTGCCGGCATTTCCGGCCCGTTGCTTGCGGACCCGCGCCTGCGAAAAGTCTCCTTCACCGGCTCCACCCCGGTAGGCAAGCGCCTCATGGCCGACGCCGCACAAAACGTGCTCCGCACCTCCATGGAACTGGGCGGCAACGCACCGTTCATCGTGTTCCAGGACGCAGACCTGGACAAGGCCGTGGAAGGCGCCATGGCCGCCAAAATGCGGAACATGGGCGAGGCCTGCACCGCCGCCAACAGGTTCCTGGTCCAGGAGTCCGTGGCTGTTGAGTTTACCCAAAAGTTTGTCGCCGCCATGGGCGCCCTGACCACCGGCCGCGGCACCGAACCGGACACCCAGGTCGGCCCGCTCATCGACGCCGGAGCACGCGACGACGTTCACGCCCTGGTGACCGCCGCCGTTACCGCCGGAGCAACAGCCGTCACAGGCGGTGTGCCCTTTGACCGTCCCGGATACTTCTACCCGCCCACCGTCCTGGCTAATGTCGCGAACGATGCCGAAATCCTCCGCCAGGAAATCTTCGGCCCCGTCGCCCCTGTCACCACCTTCACCACCGAAGAAGACGCCATCCGGCTCGCCAACGCCAGTGAATACGGGCTGGCCTCCTACATCTACGGCCGCGACCTCAACCGGCTCCTGCGCGTGGCCGAACAGATCGACTTCGGCATGGTCGGCTTCAACGCCGGCGTCATCTCCAACGCCGCCGCTCCCTTCGGCGGCGTCAAACAATCCGGACTCGGCCGCGAAGGAGGCATGGAAGGCATCGCGGAGTACACCACCACCCAATACATCGGCATCGCAGACCCATACGCCAGCCGCGACGGCCAGACATCATGACGGGCAGCAGGACCTCGACAGGCAAGCGCCACCTCGCCGCGATCGGCACACACCGGATCCCGTCACTTCGGGGACACCACGGCTCCTGAGTTTGAACTACCCAGACGATCACTACCGCCTGGGGCTACGCCACCAAAAAACGGACGCCAGTGCTCAATGATCCGTAGATCGTTATGGCAATTGAGTTTTTTGCCAAAAATATGTGTCATTGCTCATCCATCATGACGCACACGGCACGTGGTTCCAGGGGCCGCGTCATGTTGGATGAGAAATCATGGCAAGGTCGTCTCATTCAACATGACGCAAACCGCCGCAGTGCGTCTTTAAGTTCGGGTCAGAGGCCGAGGGGCTGGGCTTTCTTGCGAGGGGTCCCTCGGTCGGTGCGGTGTTCACCAGGCTTGTGCCGGGGCGGGCCGTGGGTTCTCTTTCGGCAAATCTGCGTCATGGTGTATGAGATACGCTGACGGCATGTGTCACGATACCTGAGCAAAAACCCCGGGGTACGTCACGATCGGTGAGCACGCGTCAAGATAAATGAGCCGTGACAGTGTCCGGTCTCAATTTACTTGGCCATGCTGACCTGCGGCTTGGCCAGATAAATTGAGACGCGTCGCGCCGCAGTCGTCTCAATTTTGTTGGCCATTCCGTATGCGTTCCGGCTGGTGGCGCAAGCTGATCGCCCTTGCGAGGACCGGGAAGTCGTCTGTTACCCGTGGCCAACTTGAGTGAGACAGGAAGCCTCGAACCGTAGGTGGCCAGATTAACTGAGATTCTGGCCAACAAAACTGAGATGGGATGTCCGGTCTCAATTTACTTGGCCATGCTGACCTGCGGCTTGGCCAGATAAATTGAGACGGTCAAGTCCCATTACGTGGTGTAATTTTTTGTTTCCTTTTGGTGGTTAGAAGGATGGGTTTTCGGGGTCGTTGGTGGCGGGGTTGATTCCGGTGTCCTGGTCGGTGGTCCATCCGGCGTTGGGGTCGAGGAAGTCCTCGGGGAAGGGCGCGGGGCGGCCGGTTTCGTCCCACCAGCCGGTTTCTTCGCCGGCGGCGAGTAGGGCGAGGTCTTCGGCGCGGGGGCGGCCAAAGGGGTGCCAGTTCGGTGTCGTGTTCATCGTCTCGGTGTCCCTTAGGCGGTCAGGAGCAGGCCGGGGTGGGCCGGCTCGGTGTCGTGAAGAATGTGGATGAGTTTACGCATGGAGGTCTCGGAAAGGTAGCGGCGTTCGCCGTACTGCCATTCCTCGTGTTGTTCCTGCAGGACCGCGCCGATCAGGCGGGTGGCCGAGTCCCGGTCGGGGAAGATTTGCACGACGTCGGCGCGGCGCTTGATCTCCCGGTTGAGTCGCTCGATGGGATTATTTGACCAGACCTTTTGCCAGTGTTCCCGGGGCAGGGCCGCGAACGCGGTCAGGTCCGGTTCGGCGTTCTCGAGCATCTGGGCGACCTCGGGGAAGGACGCGCGCAAGGACGCGGTGACCTGGCCGTACTGGGCGGTGACGGCTTCCTGGCTGGTCTGGGCGAAGATCGTGGAGATCAGCGCGTTGACCGGCTTGGAGTGCGCGGAGCCGAGCTTCTGGGTCACGTTGCGGGCGAAGTGGACGCGGCAGCGCTGCCATCCGGCGCCGGGCAGGATTGCTTTGACGGCGGCCTTGATCCCGGCGTGCGCGTCGGAAGTCACCACGGCCACGCCCAGCGGGTCGGCGTCCGTGGCGGTCTTGAGACCGCGTTCACGCAGGGATCGAAGGAACTCGGTCCAGAAGTCGGTCGTCTCCGCATCTCCGAGGGCCATCCCGAGGATCTCCCGCCGCCCCTCTCCACTGACGCCGGTGGCGACCACGAGGGCTTGGGAGACGACCCGGCCGCGCACGCGCACGTCCAGGTACGTCGCATCCAGGAACAGGTACGGGAACCAGGTGTGGTCCAGGCGCCGGCCCAGGAACTCATGCACGGCCTCGTCAATCTCCGAGCAGATCCGCGAGACCGTGGACCGGGAGATGCCGGTGTCGTTGCCCAGTGCACGCACCAGCTGGTCGACCTTGCGGGTGGAGACCCCGTCGATCCAGGCCTGGCAGACCACGGCGTACAAGGCCTTGTCGACCCGGCGGCGCGGGGAGAGCAGGGAGGGGAAGAACGAGCCCTCCCGCAGCTTGGGGATCGCCACCTCGAGCTCCCCGGCCGGGGTGGCGAGCCGCTTGGCCCGCGTGCCGTTGCGCCGGGTGGCCCGCTCCGGGGTGCGCTCGTAACGTCCGGCACCGATCTTCGCGGTCGCCTCCGCATCGACCAGGTCCTGCATGCCCGCCTGCAGCATCCGCCGGAACACGTCCTCATGGGCGAGGTCCGGCTCCGCGAGCAGTTCCGAGATCAGGGAAGTCAGGGCAGAATGATTATGGGTCATCGTGGGATCGCTTTCTAGGTTTCTTGGCGGAAACAAAATCGGCACCCACGGTGGCCCTCTCACGTACGAGAGCCCCGCAGGAATTGACACCACACTAAGGGACGCAGCCATTGAGACGCGTCGCGCCGCAGTCGTCTCAATTTTGTTGGCCATTCCGTATGCGTTCCGGCTGGTGGCGCAAGCTGATCGCCCTTGCGAGGACCGGGAAGTCGTCTGTTACCCGTGGCCAACTTGAGTGAGACAGGAAGCCTCGAACCGTAGGTGGCCAGATTAACTGAGATTCTGGCCAACAAAACTGAGATGGGATGTCCGGTCTCAATTTACTTGGCCATGCTGACCTGCGGCTTGGCCAGATAAATTGAGACGCGTCGCGCCGCAGTCGTCTCAATTTTGTTGGCCATTCCGTATGCGTTCCGGCTGGTGGCGCAAGCTGATCGCCCTTGCGAGGACCGGGAAGTCGTCTGTTACCCGTGGCCAACTTGAGTGAGACAGGAAGCCTCGAACCGTAGGTGGCCAGATTAACTGAGATTCTGGCCAACAAAACTGAGATGGGATGTCCGGTCTCAATTTACTTGGCCATGCTGACCTGCGGCTTGGCCAGATAAATTGAGACGCGTCGCGCCGCAGTCGTCTCAATTTTGTTGGCCATTCCGTATGCGTTCCGGCTGGTGGCGCAAGCTGATCGCCCTTGCGAGGACCGGGAAGTCGTCTGTTACCCGTGGCCAACTTGAGTGAGACAGGAAGCCTCGAACCGTAGGTGGCCAGATTAACTGAGATTCTGGCCAACAAAACTGAGATGGGACATGGGACACAGCTCCGATCATATAGTGATATATCGTGATATATCGCTACTTGACATAATCTTTATTATCGGCGCTTAAAGTACGGGAGTAGAAGTGGCTGCGAGAACTCCCGTTCCCTGAAGAATTAAGCGTTCCCGCACGTCGCCCGCCATGCCCTAAGACGACGTGCTCGCGGCCTGGATCAGGGAGCGGCAACGGGAAGGCATTGCGCTGGCGAAGCAGCGCGGTGCGTACAAGGGACGAAAGAAGACCCCTTCACCGGAGCGTGCCGCCGAACTGGGCCCGGCGCGCCGGCACCGGCGTTCCTAAGGTCCCCCGTGCCTGCGTACAGGACCAGCAGAAAGACCGGTTTCCAGTACCTGCCTCGCCAGTGACGTCAGCGCATAGGTCGGGCCGTTGCGCCGGCGCGGTCAGTTGCGGTTGAGCTCGTTCGAGATGGCCTGGGCGGCCTTGCGCAGCATCGGGACGGCACGCCCGGCGAATGACTGGTCCACGCGGGACACCGGCCCGGAGACCGAGATGGCGGCAGGAGTAGGTGCATCGGGAACTGCCATGGCAAAGCAGCGGACTCCCAGCTCCTGCTCTTCCTCGTCAATGGAGTAGCCGCGTTCCCGGATCCTGCCCAGGTCTGCCAGGAGGGATTCGATATCGCCGATGCTCTTGGAAGTCGGAGTGGGCATGCCGGTGCGTTGCACGATGCCGCGGACGACCTCGTCATTAAGCTGGGCCAGGATGGCTTTGCCGACGCCCGTGTCGTGAGTGTGGGCACGGCGTCCGACCTCAGTGAACATCCTCATGGAATGCCGGGAGGGAACCTGGGCTACGAAGATAACCATGTCCGAATCGAGCACGGCCATGTTGGAGGTCTCCCCGAGCTGATCCACGAGGGATTTTAGCTGCGTCCCGGCCATGGCGCCCAACTGCTTGTTTGCTACTTCGCCGAGCCTGATCAACCGGGGTCCCAGGGCGTAGCGGCGGTGGGGAAGCCGTCGGATGTAGCCGAGAGTGACCAGCGTACGCAGGAGACGGTGGATGGTGGGTAGCGGAAGATCGGTCGATATGGAGAGCTGGCTGAGCGTGGCGTCGCCGCCTGCATAAGTAATCAGTTCCAACAACTCAAAAACGCGCTCAACAGACTGCACGCCTCCGGGGGATTTCTCAGCCATGAGACTGTCTCCTGCGACTCTTCAGCGGCCAGGGCATCGTTTCAGGCGCGCGTCCGCACGCCCAGATAGTGGACTGTGAGGCGCGAGAGTGCCGTAGCTGTTCAGGCAATGGCCCGCCTCCGACATGTTGGATTGGTGCATCAGAGTCCATGGGCATCATGGGCTGAAGCATGAATTTTGCCGGTTGCTTCGAGATGTTGACTAGTGAGCGCCTTGTAGTTTTCGGCGTTCGCTCGGCAATGCTCGATTTCCTCAGGCGTAAGGGGCCTGCGCACTTTGGCGGGGACACCCGCAACGAGGGAACCCGCAGGAACAATAGTGCCTTCCAGCACCAATGCGTTGGCGGCTACGAGTGATCCCTTCCCAATAACTGCGCCATTGAGGACGGTGGCGTTCATGCCGATGAGCGAGCCCGCCTCCACGGTGCAGCCGTGCAGGACCGCTCCGTGACCCACGCTGACCTGGTCGCCCAGATGGGCGGGGTATCCCGGATCTGCGTGGACGACGGCTGTGTCCTGAATGTTGCTGCCGGAACCGATCGTGATGTTTTCCATGTCCGCGCGCAATACAGCACCGTAGAAGACTCCCGACGCCTGCCCTAGGCTGACATCGCCGACCACGGTGGCGGTCGGGGCGATCCAAGTGCCGGCAGCGAGACGCGGCGTTCGGCCATTTATGGTGATGACGTTATTGCTCATGATGGGTTCTCCAAGGGCTACAGGGTGTGGGAATAAGGCACCACCCTAGTACCTTCTGGCAGCCAGTCTTGCCGCACAGGTAGTGGAGGGGATCGATGCTAATCATTTCGTGCAGATCCACACATGTTCTATGCATCTATGGTTGTCGGATTGCTCAGTTGCGAGGAAACGAATTGACCAAATCACACGTATTCCTCAAAGTTAGTGCATCAATTCATTCATTAAACAGCCGATGATCCAACCCAGGAGGTGCCCGTCTTGGAGCTTCGAACCGCAGGCCTCAAGGCGGCACTCGACCACAAGATATTTCTACTAGCAACCGAATTTCGCCCCCTGCGTAGGCAGACAGACCACGGGAACACGGGACGCGAGCAGAAGAACGTCGCTTCATGATCGCCGAACCCACCGCTCTGAGGCTGGATGTTGGAAGCGTCGACTGGTGGGGCCTCTGTTGAGACATGGTGACGTTGCGGCGGGAACCAGCGTAGTGAATGCTCGGAGCAGCTCCGCTCCGGCTCTGGGGACTTGCCAATCACCCGGCCTGAACAGGCTTTACAAAACCTGCGCTGAGCTACCCGCGGAACTGGCACGGATGATCTAACACCCTCGGACCTTGTCCGCATACGGAAGTAAGTCCTGATGTGCGGCCAGCGGTCCGAGTGAATGGAGCGCTGCAGTCGACGAGAGCAGCGCGGTGAGTGACCTCAGGAACTCTCTCGACCTAACTATGATTGAAAAGGAGCGACGACATGTCATACCCAGCCATTGAGCGGGAGGCGGAGTTGCAAAGTTCTCCACTTGGAGTAACCGATGAACAAAGTACCGCCGGTGAGCCCATCCATGAACTCGGCGCGGTACTGCCGCCCGAAGCCCTAATCACGGATCCCACAGCCATGGGGCCGTACCAACAGGATCGCGCCTTCGATCCCAACGCTGGTATGCCGATTGCTGTCGTGCTTCCCCTGACCACCGAGCACGTCCAGGTCACAATGCAGTGGGCGGCCAAACATCGGATTCCCGTCGTGCCCAGGGGTGCCGGAACGGGTCTATCCGGAGGAGCAACCGCTGTAAGTGACGGAATAGTGTTGAGCACCGAGCGGATGCGCAGCATCAATGTGGACGCAGTCACCCGCATTGCGGTGGTCCAGCCAGGACTTCTCAACGCTGAGGTTAAGGCGGCAGCCGCTCAGGCAGGACTGTGGTACCCGCCAGACCCCGCGTCCTACGAAATCTGCACCATCGGCGGCAACGCCGCGACCAACGCCGGCGGCCTGTGCTGCGTCAAATACGGTGTCACCTCTGACTACATCCTGGGCATGGAAGTGGTCACGGCTGACGGCCGGGTCGTACGCATTGGCGGACCGCGGCTTAAGGACGTTGCGGGACTGTCCATGCTCAAGCTCTTTGTCGGCAGCGAGGGAACGCTGGGCATTATCACGGAACTCACTCTGCGGCTCCTGCCAGCAGCGCCTCCCGCGCGGACAGTAGTTGGATGGTTCTCCAGCAGCGGGGATGCTGCAGCCGCAATCCTTGAGGTCGCCTCGAGCATCCGCCCATCAATGCTGGAGTACATGGATGCGACGTCCATCAACGCCGTTGAAGACGTGCTGGATATGGGCTTGCACCGCCACGCGTCCGCCCTTGTCGTAGCGCGCTCTGATGATCAAAGCCCCAGTGGGGCCGAAGTCACGACCATGCTGGCAGCCTTCCAACAGCACGGCGCGTTCGAGGCATTTGAAGTCGCAGACCAACAGGAAGGTGAGCGGTTTGCCCACGCCCGGCGAATCGCCATCCCTTCCGTCGAACGTTTGGGCACGTTGCTGCTTGAGGACGTGGGCGTAGCCATCCCCCGACTGGGAGAACTCATTCTCGGAGTAGAGAAGATCGCTGAAGCCCGCGATGTGGTCATCGCATTCATTGCACACGCGGGTGACGGCAACACGCACCCGCTGATTGTTTTCAACCCGGACGACGCCGCCATGAAGGAGCGCGCATACCTCGCCTACGGTGAGGTAATGGACCTGGCCATAGAACTGGAAGGCACCATCACCGGCGAGCACGGCGTAGGCCGACTCAAGCGGCCCTGGCTCGTTGATCAGATCGGAGAAGACCTCCTTGAAATCTCACACAATGTAAAGCGGGCTTTGGATCCAGCAGGAATCCTCAACCCTGGAACCATTTTTGCTGCTTCAGGTACTGCCGGCCGCGCTGCGAAGAAAGGACATTCATGATGGACCAGGAAGGACGCATCCAAAGCGGAGGGCTTTCCGTCGACGCAGCTTTGCACTGTTTTGTCGAGCAGGAGGCACTGCCTGGCTCGGGCATCGAAGCGGCAGACTTCTGGAGTGGTCTTGAACAAATTGTTCAGGACTTGGCGCCCCGAAACCGTGAGCTCCTCGCCCGGCGCGATGAACTCCAAGCCAAGATTGACGGCTGGCACGCACTGCACCCAGTTCCATTCGATCAACATGAGTACCAATCCTTCCTGCAGAACATCGGTTACATCCTTCCCGAACCCGAAGACGTACAAGTACACACTTTCGGAGTGGATGAGGAGATTGCCCGCGTGGCAGGACCTCAGCTGATTGTGCCCATTTCGAACGCCCGCTATGCACTAAACGCCGCAAACGCGCGGTGGGGCTCACTTTATGACGCGGTGTACGGGACCGATGCCTTGGGCCCGGCAACGGGAGCAAAGGAATTCGATCCAGCACGCGGCAAGCTGGTGGTTTCATATGTGCGCGAGCTGTTGGACGAATTCTTTCCGCTAAACGAAGGGCGACACGCCTATTCAGTGGGATACACCGTACGCGACGGCATCTTGACGGTGAAACTGGCTGACGGCACCTTTAGCAGCCTGATTCAGTCTGAACTGCTCGTCGGCTACCGGGGTGAGGCCAGCTCGCCATCGGCAATTCTTCTGCGCCACCATGGACTCCACGTCGAGATCACTATCGACCCTGTCACACAGGTAGGACAGACGGACCCGGCAGGCATCTCCGACGTGCTCCTCGAATCCGCCATTACGACGATCATGGACTTCGAGGATTCCGTTTCCGCCGTGGACGCCGAGGATAAAATCCTCTGTTACCGCAATTGGCTCGGAATCAATCGCGGCGACCTCGCAGACACCTTCACAAAGGGAGGCGAAGTGATGATTCGGCGGCTGGCAAACGATCGGCATTACACATCTCCAAATGGCGCGGGAGAGGTAACGGTGCCGGGACGGGCACTCATCTTCGTCCGGAACGTCGGCCACCTCATGAGCACCGACGCCGTACTCGATACCCAGGGAAATGAGATCGGCGAGGGCATCCTGGACGCCGTCCTCACCACGCTAACCGCGCTGCCCGGTCGTGACCCCTCCAACCCCATGCGAAACGGGTCCCAAGGCTCCATCTACATCGTCAAACCGAAAATGCACGGCCCAGCCGAAGTGGCTTTCACAGTGGAACTCTTCCGGCGCGTGGAGGAACTTCTCAAACTGCCGGCGACCACGCTCAAGCTCGGCCTCATGGACGAAGAGCGGCGGACCACAGTCAACCTGAAGGCCTGTATAGAGGAAGCCAAGGAAAGACTGGTATTCATCAACACCGGTTTCCTGGACAGGTCCGGTGACGAAATACACACGTCCATGGAGGCCGGACCCTTCGTCCGCAAGGCTGACATGCGCAGTCAAGCATGGATTTCCGCCTACGAGGATCAAAACGTCGATGTCGGCATCGAAGTGGGGCTGCCCGGCCACGGCCAGATCGGCAAAGGCATGTGGGCGATGCCGGACCTCATGGCTGCGATGCTCGAGCAAAAGATTGCTCACCCCTTAGCCGGCGCCGCCACTGCTTGGGTCCCCTCACCCACGGCAGCGACTCTTCACGCCATCCATTACCACCGGGTAGATGTTCCTGCCCGGCAGCAGGACATCGCCACTCAGGGCCGCCGCGGCACTCTTGAAGGACTCCTTACTCTCCCCATCGCGGCTAATCCGTCATGGTCGGCAGCCGAGCGCCAGGAAGAACTAGATAACAACATGCAGTCGCTGCTCGGATATGTCGTCCGCTGGATCGACCAAGGAGTGGGATGCTCAAAGGTGCCGGACATTCATGACGTTGCACTCATGGAGGACCGGGCCACCCTGCGCATATCAAGTCAACACATCGCCAATTGGCTCCGTCATGGAGTGGTGAGCGAGCAGGACGTGCATGAAAGCATGATGCGGATGGCCGGGGTTGTAGACGCACAGAACTCTAAGGACCCCTCGTACCGCCCTATGTCTTCCAACTTCGAGGACAGCATCGCGTTCCAGTGCGCCGCTGACCTGGTGTTCCAAGGGGCCCAACAGCCAAACGGCTACACCGAACCCCTTCTGCACAAACGACGACGTGAGCAAAAGCGCGTCACCCGCTCAGTAGCCATCCACGCGGCTAAGTCATAGACCTCAAGGAACCTCATGCAGAACTATGTTGAATCACTATCGGTAAGCTACGCGGCGGCCGCCCGGGCTGTTGTATTGGCCCTTGAAGAAGGGGAAAAGCGAGGTGTCCTGGTAGCAGCCACTGTTGTCGACCCGATGATGGGCCTCGTTGCTTTCGGCCGGGCGGACGGTTCTATGCCTCACAGCGTGGAGACCAGTCGACGGAAAGCCAATACGGCGGCTTCCTCTCGGAGGCCCAGCGGCTGGATGCAGGGAGACTTCGCCCTTGCCCTTCCGATGGGCACCGATAACCTCCTGACCAACATTCGTGGGGGATTCCCCTTGGTGTTCACGGGAAAGCACGTAGGTGGCCTTGGTGTCGCGGGCGGGACGCCTGACCAGGACGCCGAGATCGGCTCTGCAGTGCTGGAAGCTTTGGGCAGCACCCTAGCGGCGACCTGATTCTTGCTGCTACATACCTGCCGGTTGGCACAGGAATCGCACTAGGTAATACGGGTGGCGCCGCCATAAGCGGCTCTTTAGCCACCTCTCAGCGCGTACCACGGGCCCGGCATGGTTTCGTTTACCTGCAATCCCTGCAGTCACAATTCCTGCGGTGGGGTGTCGATGGTCACCGGGATCATCAACGATCGCAACGCATGACACCTCATCGCAGGCTCGCCAAACGACCAGTCACCTGCCCCAATCTGAGCCGCGTATATTCAGGAGTAAACGATGGACCTTCACCTGCAATCAAATTGGCAACGTACAGTCGGGCAGCGTGTAGAAATCTGGAATAACGGGAAGCTGGTACGCAAAGGAACTGTGGAGGTCGTCATGCCAGATGAGACGCTTCTTTGGATTTCAGCGGACGGAGCCTCGTCGCGGCAGATGATTTTCCGTTTCGACGGAAATCAGGTTTTCACACATTTCATGCCCCCGGGGGGGCCTGAGAACAATCAGTAGGAGTTCGGCAGGTCCGCAACGGGATGCGTCTTGCCGAATACCGCCGCCGAGCGAAATCCTGGAGCTTCCTATGAATAGCACAATGTTCAAGTCCAAAATTCACCGGGCAACAGTCACGCACGCTGACCTGCACTATGTAGGCTCAGTTACCGTTGACCTTGACCTCCTCGATGCTGCTGACATCCTTCCCGGCGAGCTTGTGGCCATCGTGGACGTAACCAATGGCGCCCGACTGGAGACTTACACTATTGCCGGCGAACGAGGCTCGGGCGTGATCGGCATCAATGGCCCGGCCGCCCATCTGGTACAGGAAAACGACATCGTCATCCTGATCACCTACGCCGAAATGACCACCGGGGAAGCCAAAGCCTATGAGCCCCGGGTAGTCCACGTAGATGAGAACAACAAGATGATCCAGGTTGGCAACGACCCCGTAGAGGGTCTCACGCCCGGGCTCCTGCGCCCGCCACACGCCCTTAATAACTCCGCAATCTAATCGCACCGTGCGCGGCAGGACTATCCCAGCTGCGCGCACAGGCGAAACCCTTGCTAAGAGTGCGAGTGCGAGTGCGGGTGGCTGGTGCTTATGACATACGTTGCAAACAAGCGCTTATACGCTTGCCGTCCCCTCCCCCGGATTTCTGGAGGACCTTATGCCCCACTCGCCCGCTCCAAGGCCACAGCGACGCCAGTCCCCTGCCGCAGTCACCGCCGTCCTGGCACTCAGTGGCACGGTTGTCGCCCTCATGCAGACGCTGGTAGTTCCGCTCCTTCCCGATTTCCCTGGCATCCTGCAGGTGACATCCGACGACGCCTCCTGGCTAGTGACCGCCACGTTGCTCACCAGCGCCGTGGCAACACCGATTGTTTCCCGCAGCGCGGACATGTACGGCAAGCGCAAGATGATGGTGGTGTGCCTAGCCACTATGGTCGGGGGGTCGGTGCTGGCAGCGGTGGGCGGCTCCTTCGTGTGGCTGGTCATTGGGCGGGCGCTTCAGGGCTTCGCCACGGCCCTGATCCCGGTGGGAATCAGCATCATGCGGGATGAACTGCCCAAGGAGAAGATGGGCTCATCCGTGGCCCTGATGAGCGCCACCTTGGGCATTGGCAGCGCCATGGGCCTTCCCTTAGCGGGGATACTGTACGAGAACTTGGGCTGGGCCTGGATCTTCTGGGTCTCGGCTGCAGCAGGTTTCCTGCTGCTCCTTGCCGTGGTGCTGGTGATCCCTGAATCGAAGGTCCGCACGTCCGGGACCTTCGACTACACAGGAGCGTTGGTGCTGTCCGCTGCGCTGACCGCGATGTTGTTGGCTATCTCAAAGGGCGGTTCCTGGGGCTGGGGGTCTGAGCCAGTCCTATTGCTGTTCCTTGCCGCGGCCATACTGCTGGCAGTCTGGGTGCCGTACGAACTAAAAGTCAGCCAGCCGATGGTTGACCTTCGGACATCCGCCTTCCGGCCTGTTCTGTTCACCAACCTCGCCTCGCTGCTCATCGGCTTCGCCATGTTTGCCAACATGCTACTCACTACCCAGCAACTCCAACTACCCCCTGCCACAGGCTATAGTTTCGAACTCAGCGTAATTGCCGCTGGCCTGTGCATGATCCCCTCCGGGTTGGCCATGGTGGTATTCGCACCACTGTCCGGTCGTATTATCCGGATCTTCGGCGGCAAGATTGCCCTCATGGCTGGTGCCTCTGTGATGGTCGTGGGCTACGTGGGCCGCGTGTTCTTCTACGACTCCATACCCTGGGTGATCGTCGGTTCCACTGTCGTGGGCATCGGCACAGCTATCGCCTACGCGGCCATGCCCACCCTTATCATGGGTGCCGTACCCATCACCGAGACCGCGTCCGCGAACGGTCTAAACAGCCTGGTCCGTGCCATAGGAACTTCGACATCAAGCGCGGCAATTGCCGCCGTCTTCACCTCGGTCACCATGACGGTCGACGGCACTCGACTGCCGGCCTTCGAAGCATTCAAGGACATCTTCTGGATAGCAGCGCTGGCGGCGGCAGCATCGGCGCTGTCCGCAGTACTCATCCCCCGTGCGCCCTTGTCCGACGTCGGCGCTATTGAACTCGTGCTGCAAGGACGCGTCCTGGCACCGGACCACCAGCCCCTCACACCCGCCGTCGTCACCGTCCTGAAAACCAGCGGAGAACAAGTCGACTGGAGCCGCGTGGACGCTGAAGGCAACTACTCAGTCGCCCTCCCCAGCGCCGGCGAGTACCTGATGGTAGCCAACGCCGCTGGCTGGTCGCCCATGGCCGAGGTCTTTGAGGTTGACGGACGCACGCTCCACCAAGACTTTCTGCTCCTG
This sequence comes from Arthrobacter dokdonellae, assembly GCF_003268655.1. Lineage (NCBI taxonomy): Bacteria > Bacillati > Actinomycetota > Actinomycetes > Micrococcales > Micrococcaceae > Arthrobacter > Arthrobacter dokdonensis. The sequence continues at coordinate 125,646 of NZ_CP029643.1, forward strand.
GACCGGCTAGAGATTACCGGGACGGTCAACGACAGCAGCGGGACAGTAGCCGACGCGGTGATAACACTCCTTGAAGCCGGCGGTGGGCATCTGGGCACCACCCGAACGGACGACGACGGCGGGTATGCCTTCCCGCTCCCCCTCGCCGGCCGCTACGTAGTAACCATGCATAGTTCCGGGACTCGCGTAGCCATGGCGCAGAAAATCAGCGTGGATACCCGCTCCATGCGCATAGATTTTGCCGCTCCGGCCGTGCAGAGGTGTTCCGGCAAACGGGCGGAAGCGTGAACGGCCCCGGCCACGATTTAATTCTCAGCTCCGCCGTGCGGCTTTTAAGGGCACACGTCTACCGCCGTATCACGGTATGGGACATCTCGGCGGACGCTGGCGTTTCCCCGGCCCTGGTCATAAAACTATTCCTTTCCAAGAAAAGTTTTTCGCTGAGGCCCCACGGGCCGCAGCTTACCGAGCTGGGCGTCCCACCGGCCACACTCGGCCGAACCCTTGTGCAGTAATGACCGGGAACGAGGAATGCAGGAGCCAGGGGCCGGCATTCCGATGGCCGTACTTGGTTCCCCCCAACCCTGCGGCTGCCCGGTTAGATATCCGCGGACGCTATCTCTCTTCCATCGCTCAGTTAATTGGGGACACGCCAGGCCGCCGTTTTGCGTCCACCGTGGCAGCCTTGATGACCGGATCGGCGAAACTGTCCGCACGCTGGATCTCTTCGACGGCTGGAATTTTGACGAGTTGGTGGCACACTACGGCGCCATCGTCCAAACGGAAATCGACGACTGCGCGGCAGCAGCTCACTGAAAAGCACACGTAGCACGTCAATAGTCCTTCTATCCCAATGGCTGTTTGCCGAGGCAACCTGTAAGCCCATCAGATCCCTGCGAGACGCGCTCCAGATGAGCATTACTGTTCGGCCCAGCTGCCTACATCTGTTGGCCTTGGGCTCAGCATGAAGGAGTGGGCATTGAACTCTTCCTCCGTAACTTTCATGGAGCGGGGCGTCGTCCAGCCGTGTTAGGGCGTGTCTCCTAATGCCTGGTTCCGGGCTTTGACATAATTTTCGGGTGTCTTCTCGTTACTCTGTTTTGTCTGATGCCCAGTGGGAGTTCATTGCCCCGTTGATGCCGAGCTCGTCGGGGAAGGCTGGGCGGCCGTTCAATGACCACCGGCTCACGACGGAAGGCATCATTTACCGGTACCGGGCCGGGATTCCCTGGCGGGATCTGCCACCACATTTTGGTGCGTGGCAGTCGGTGTGGAAGCGTCACCGCCGCTACAGCCTGGACGGCACGTGGGACCAGGTCCTGGCCGCCTTGCTGACCCGTGCCGATGCGGTCGGGCTGATCAGCTGGGAAGTCTCGGTGGATTCCACGGTCAACCGCGCCCACCAGCACGGCACGAACCTGCCCCGCCACACAGGGGGACCTGTCGAATTACAAGAACCTGCTGGATGAGCCCGCCGACCATGCCATCGGCAAGTCCCGCGGCGGACTGACCACCAAGATCCACGCCTTGGTCGACGGCAACAAACGCCCGCTGGTGTTGCTGCTTGGCCCCGGCCAGGGCGGGGACGCGCCCATGTTTGAAAACCTCATGGAAGCGTTGAGAGTAGAGCGGGCAGGTCCCGGGCGGGCGCGAACCCGCCCGGACCGTGCCATGGCCGACAAGGCCTACTCCTCCAAAGGGATCCGCAGCTACCTGCGCACCCACGGCATCCAATGCGTGATCCCCGAGAAGGAAGACCAGAAAGCCAACCGCAAGCGCAAGGGATCCGTCGGCGGCCGGCCCGTCACCTACGACAAGGAAGCCTACAAACGCCGCAACGTCGTCGAGCGCAGCTTCAACACCCTGAAGCAATGGCGCGGACTGGCCACACGCTACGACAAACTCGCCCAAACCTACCGATCAGCCGCCGTCCTGCAAGCAGTCGTCATCTGGACCGCAGCATTAGGAGACACGCCCTAGGTAGGTCTGTCTACCTCGCAACCCTGTCTGCGGGCAATCCTATGCTTATCATGCGCCCCAGGCTGCGGGACGGCGGCCGAGCCCCTCGTTGCCGAAGAAGCCGCCATGAACTGCACCCGAGCCGGCGCTTGTGCTTGAGCACCTCAGGATCCACCTCTTCACCTGTACTTGTCCGCTTGAACGGCGGGTCCGTGGAGGCCAGTACCCCAGGGATTGCCCAATACCTGCGGCGGCCTCCCAGTGACACCGCGGCCACCACGCTCCCTCTCTCTTACTGTTACGGGTTGGAGGAGGCGAACAACCACCTCCTGGTGACACGTCGGACAGTTAAGACTTTTTCGACCCCGTGGCTGGGTTCAGGTCCTTAGCCTCGATTTTTCATGACGGTCGGGAATGGTCGCAGGCTTGTGCCCGCGGTTGATCCGAGTTTTGTTTTCTGTTTTCGGGCAGTCTGGTGTGGCCTGTTGGTTCGCCTGGTTTGGCGCCGGTTCCACTTCCGGTGATCGTGCTGCTCGTCGGGACAGCGTTAAGGCCTGTTTCAGCCCGGGGAAAGCAACAGTTTGAGCTGGCTGGTGTTGGCCAGGAGCAGTCTCACGAGGTCTTTTTCCGGTGCTGATTCCGGGAGTAGGAGCTGGGTGTGGCGGGCGCGGGTGATGATTTTCCCGGCGATCGCGAAGAGCCGGTAGCGCCAGCGTTTGATGTCCCAGCCCTTGGCGTGGTGGCCGTCCGGGAGGGCTGCGAGTTGGAGCCAGGAGACGAGGTTGAAGGCGAGGGCGGCGATGTTGGCCCAGGCCTGGTTCGCGGCGAAGTCGAAGAACGGCAGCTTGCCCAGGCCGGTGTTTTTCAGGGTTTTGATCCGGTTCTCGCACCGGCCGCGGGCCCGGTGCCTGGCGTCCAGGAACGGGCCGTGCCAGCGGGGCGAGTTGGTCAGGAACGCAGTAATCCGGTGCCCGTCAACATCGACCAGGGTCGGCTGCGCGCCCGGATGCAGCGGCTCGGCGCGCAGGAACAGTTTCGTGCCCGGCGGGTAATCGGTGAGCGGGATGACGTCGGTGGCGTTGATGACCCACGCATCGGTCCGGTCGTTGCCGGCCTGGTCCAGGGCCGGCTGCCAGTACTCCTTGTCGCTGATCCAGTCGACCATGTGGGCCTTCCCGGACGGCAGGGTGTAGCTGGTGGTGAACTGCACGCCCAGGCTGTGCAGGTGCCAAAGGAACTTCCTCGAGGCCCCGGCACTGTCGGTGCGGACCAACACCTTCTCCCCGGCCAAGGCCCCGGTTCCGTCGTAGAAACTCTCGGGGAGTTGGGCGGTGGCGGTGTGGAAGACCCGGATGTGGTCCTCGGCGCTGTTCGCTCCGGCGTTCCCTGGCCGGAGCACGGCGGCGAGGATTTCCCCGGACCCGTTGCCGGCGCCGTAGTCGGCGCTGGCGATGAACGGGGCGAACCCATAGCCGCCTTTGTAGGTGCCGGCGACGTTTTCCTTATCCGAGTGTGAGGTCACCAGGGTCGCGTCGATGTCGATGATGAGCGGGTCCAAGGCGGTTGCCGTCAGGGAAGGATTCCGGTTCCCGGCGGCGTTCCAGGCCCGGGTGCGCAGTTCCCGGGTGAGGGTCTCAAACCCGTAGCCGAACAGCTCCGGGTTCGCCACGGTGCGTTCGAAGAACCGGGACACGGTCGCGTTCGAGGGCAGCTGACCGAAGATCCCGGGTGAGGACCGCAGGATATCCAGGTCCGAGGCGTGCTCGCCGCCGGCGGCGAGCATCGCGGCGAGGGACCCGACCAGCCGGCCAGGCCGGTGCTTCGCGCCGGAGGGAACAAACTGGCCAAGCCTGTCTTCGCACAGCCTGCCGAAACCCAGCGCGTCCATGAAGCCGGTGAGTACCGAAACCCCGGCGTGGGAGATCAGCGACTGGCCGGTGAAACTGACCGGAACGGACGGGAACAAGCGACTATACTTTTGCATCGAAAGGGTGCTCCCTCGCTCGGCAAATAACGGTCTCGACAACCACTATTTTCCCAGCTCAGAGCACCCTTTCCCTGATTAACACGCCAACCCGGCGGCGTCCCCATGAAAACCCCGGGTTAGTAGGCGAAACTGCGGTCGACTCCATCGAGGATGCGGTCCAGGCCCGGAAGCCAGTCCTCCTCAAGGCGGCTGGGGGATAAGGGGTGTCGTACCCGGTGACGCGGACGACTGGGGCCAACAGCGAGTGGAAGACCGTTTCCTGAATTCGGGAGGCAATTTCAGCTCCGAGTCCTGCGGTCCGCGATGCCTCGTGGGCAACAAGGAGCCGCCCGGTAAGTTCTACTGACCGGATTATCGTGGCGTCATCGATCGGAGACAGGGACCGGAGGTCGATAACCTCAATGCTTCGACCCTCTTGATCGCATATTTCTGCGACTTTGAGGGCGACGGGCACCAGCGCTCCGTAGGTAACGATCGTCAAGTCGTTCCCCGCCCGGACAATTTCGGCTTTCTCAAGTGCCTGCGGCATCCTGTTCGGATCTACGTCTCCTTTAAGCCAGTAGTGGCGTTTTGGTTCAAGGAAAATGACAGGATCTTGGCTGCGGACAGCGAGGCCGATCATATCGTAGGCCTGTTGCGGTGAGGACGGGCAGACCACCTTGAGCCCGGCTGTGTGGGCGAAGTATGCCTCAGGCGATTCCGAATGATGTTCAATGGCGCCGATGCCCCCGCCAACCGGGATCCTGATCACCACGGGGACAGTGATTGTCCCCTCGGACCGGTGCCGGTATTTTGCCAGCTGGGTAATGATCTGGTTCATGGCGGGGAAGACGAACCCGTCGAACTGGATCTCGCAAACTGGTCGGTATCCTGCCATTGCGAGTCCGATGGCGCCGCCGACGATGCCGGCTTCCCCCAGCGGTGAATCGACCACGCGCTGCGGTCCAAAGGTTTTCTGGAGGCCGTCGGTCACCCGGAAGACTCCGCCAAGTTGCCCTATGTCTTCACCGAGGAGCATCACTTTGTCGTCGGATTCCATTGCATGGCGCAAACCGAGGTTAAGTGCGTGCGCGATTGGCATCTTGCTTATCGTCTGGTTCATTCTCCTGCCTCCACGAATTCGATGTGTTCTGCCATCTGCTGTTCGAGTTCTACGGGCAGATCAACGTAGGTATTTCGGAAGGGCGACTCAGGACCTGGGCTTGGCAGGTTACGGCAACCGGTCCGCAGTCGCTCTGCCAGAAGACTTTCCTCTTCGGCAATCTGGTCTAGAAGGGCATCGTCGATCTGTCCAGTGGAGTCGAGATAGCGGCGGAACCGGTCAATCGGATCTAGGGCGGCCCACTCATCGTTCTCGGCGCCGGAGCGGTATCGACCGTCATCGTCCGACGTTGTGTGCGGGTTGCGGCGGTAGGTGAGGGCCTCGATCAGTGTGGGGCCATTTCCGCTGCGGGCGTTGTCGAGAGCCTGTCTGGCTGCAGCCAGACAGGCAAAGACGTCGTTACCGTCCACGCGGACACCCCGGAAGCCGAAACCTTCTGCGCGCTGTGCGACGGAAACCCTGCTTTGGACCGAGTACGGGGCGGAAATTGCCCATTGATTGTTCTGGCAGAAGAATACAACCGGCAAGTTCTGCGCTGCCGCCCAGACGAAAGCTTCGTTCGTCTCGCCCTCGCTTAGCGCCCCGTCACCGAGGAACACCATCACCGCCCGGTCCCGGTCCGGATCTCCGGTGCCAACGTCGCCGTCCCGGACAATACCCATGGCGTAACCAACCGCATGCAGCGTCTGTGCACCGATGACCAGCGTGTAGAGATTGAAATTATTGGCTGTTGGGTCCCATCCCCCCAGGGTCGTGCCACGGAAGAGTCCCAAGAGATTCACGGGATCCACCCCCCGGCACCAAGCCACGGCATGCTCGCGGTAAGTGGGGAAAACAACGTCACCCGGCTGTAGGGCACGGGCAGCCCCAACCTGTGCGGCCTCCTGACCCAACAGGGACGGCCAAAGGCCCAGCTCCCCCTGCCGCTGCAGAGCAATCGCTTCGGTGTCCACCCTCCGCGCCAACACCATGTCCCGATACAGGCCAGGACTATCGACCGTCCCGACGTCGAGCTTCAACACCTCATTCGTATGGATAGATCCGTCCTGGCTTATCAGAAAGATCGGCTCGTCCGTCATGAACTGGTTCCCTTTCCTTTGGGCTGGACTGCCCGGAGCATTTGGGCTGGTGCGGCACAACCCGCAGCGGCAGAAGGCCGTGTTACTGGGCGAAGCCGTACCGTTGCCGCTGTGCAGCCAGACACGATCCGGGCCACGGTCAGATCTAAGACGCAGCCCTGTTCGGTGCCGGGGCCGGTAGTCGAAGCCACAAGCATGGCGCCCTCCTAAAAATGTTTTCCGACGGATTGTCGTTGAATGAATCGCTGACCTAACTCTGAAGAGGTGGCGTGTTGTGGTCAACTTGTTCGCTTGCAACTGAGCGATCTGTTCATAAAGAACTCGAAGACGCATGCGGAGCTGGACTATACGATTAGCACCGACGGCCTCGACTAAGAGCTGCTGAAACGACTCAACGCCAACGCCCGCACAGGTGCCGCCGAACTTGCATCAGAATTTGGTAACTCGCGCAGTCCGATATTGGCAAACTTCAGAACCTGGAAGAGCCAGTTGGGCCTCTTCGAGCGGAAGGGTCTAGGTGTGTGTGTGTGCTGGCGTGAATTTCTACGACTGGAAGCGTGCGACATTGGTCATCGCGGCTACGGTTCCTTCCCCGAGAATGGGCAGACCAAATGCATCAATGTCGCTTATCTGCCCCGGGCCGGCGATGCGCCGGCCTCAGGCCCACCTGCGGGTAGGTCTAGGTGCGCCCATGATGACGCCAGGAATCGTAGCTTCAGCGCGGATGATCACGGCGGTGCTTCCAGGCGATCCCAGCCCTGCAGTAGCTGCTCAGCAGTAACGCGGGTCGATAGCCCATCGTCACCGCCCGGGCCAGTGTTGGAGCACCAAGCGCCTCCCCTGCGAGCTCTGCGGCTATGCACCATCTCGGAATGTCCGGCACCCTGATGCATCCCTGCACAAGCTCGGGGTTCGCTCCACAGTTCGTTAAATCTGGACAAGCCCCCGTGTCCAGCGGTGAGACAGCGCACTCGCACGGCTACCGGTAAGACCAGTGCACCGCCGCCCGTAGCCGACCCGCTTCTAGTTTCGCTGCAAAAAAGACCCAACTTAGGCGTGATCTCGCGGTCCCCTTGACAGCTACTGTCTTCTAAGTCACAATTTATCCATGTTGTCGGACCTTCTGGATCCAGAGAGCAGATTTTAATGTAAGCGAGGCTCTGAGGCAGTTCGCCCTTCGGGACTTGACGACCGGAGAGTTTCTCTCGTCCCAAGCCCACGCGACACCGTGACAAATCGTGCTTGGTCTTCGAAACAGTCGGTTTTTCAATATCACGAGGTCGAGCTGGAACCAACAGACTCGCTAATGGTCTGCAATTACGCGCTTGAACGGATCTGCAAGTCGCCGCCGACATCGCAGATTCTAGTCGCGTAACCAACCCTTACTAGGAGCTATTTGTATGAGTGGTCCACTTAGCGGCATGCGTGTCCTGGACATTGCCACCGTATTCGCCGGCCCTTTCGCCGCTGCATTGCTCGGCGACATGGGAGCAACTGTGCTGAAGGTCGAGATGCCCGGGGTAGGCGATCCGTTGCGCGCCCTCGGTCCGTTTCAGGGCGACACGTCGCTTACTTGGGCTGCAGCGGCTCGAAACAAGCAAAGCATGACTCTCGATCTGAAATCGTCGGAGGGTCAAGAAGTTCTCATCCGCCTTCTCGCCGAGCAGGACATTCTCATCGAGAACTTCCGGCCCGGCACTTTGGATAAGTGGGGCCTTAGCATTGATCGGCTGCGGGCGGCGAATCCCAACCTGATCGTGGTCCGCATTTCGGGCTACGGCCAGACTGGTCCCTACGGGAGTAAGGCAGGCTTCGGGACCCCTGCGACCGCATTTAGTGGTTACGCCCACATCAACGGGTACCCCGACCGTCCTCCGGTATTGCCGTCAGTGTCTCTGGTGGACTACCTAACCGGCATGTTCGGCGCGCTAGGTGCCCTGGCGGCCGTTTATCAACTGAAGGTGTCGGGCGGGCCGGCCGAGGAAGTCGACGCCGCTCTGTACGAATCAATCTTCCGGATGCTTGAGGTAGTTGTCGCCGAGTACGACGTGCTCGGCACAGTCCGAGAACGCACCGGCAACGAGCTAGCAGCCTCTTGCCCTGCAGGAATCTATCAGGCAAAGGACGGACACTGGGTCGTCATCACCACCAGCACAGAGCGCACCTTCGCCCGACTCGCCGAAGCGATGGACCGGCCTGACATGCTCACCGACCCACGCTACTCGACCAACCGGGAACGACTGGCGCGGAGGACCGAGATGAACGAGCTGGTTAGCGCCTGGACCGGCACTTACACCCGCGAAGAACTGCAAAAGCGGCTGGACGACTTCTCGGTCCCGCACTCCCTTGTCTACGACGTCGCCGACATCTTCAAGGATGAGCACTATGCAGCCCGCGACATGCTCGTAGAAGTCAGTCATCCCACACTCGGCTCAGTCACATTGCCTGGAGTAGTGCCCAAGTTCAGCGAGAACCCTGGCTCCATCCGGAGCGCGGGCCCGCTCATGGGCGAACACACCACAACGGTCCTCACTGAGCTGGGCTACACCGCCGAGCAGATCGCCGACCTCGAACTTAATGGAATCGTCTGATGTCAATTGAAAGCGATCAACCCGCTCGGTCGAGAAGGGAGCATGACATGCCGGACGGCCTGATGATAAATAGGCAGGCAGACGGTCGGATTCTAGAGGTAGTTTTGGATCGGGTCGAACGCGGGAATGCTCTGTCTGCTTCGATGTATCGTGAGCTGGCCGAAGTAATAAGAGGTGCGGAGAACGATGCCTCCATCGGCGCGCTCCTCATTCGCAGTAGTCGCGAAACTTTTTGCATGGGCGGCGACATAGCTGATGATCGCGGTAGGCGTGACCCTGATTACAGCGCTGCGATTCACGACTTCACCGAGCAGTGGTTGTCACGGAGCATTCCAGCAGTAGCGCTGGTCGACGGCGCGGCTCAAGCGTTCGGATGTGCCCTCGCTCTTAGTTCAGATCTTGTGTTTTCAACGGAACGGGCCTGGTTCGCACTGCCTGAACTGCTGCACGGACTTGTTCCCGTGTATGCAATAGCGGTCTTGGACGCGTCGGGGCATGCCGCGACCGGAGCTCGAATGATGTGGCAAGGCAAGCGTTTCTCTGGCAGAGAAATCAGTAGCTTTGCCAATAATGTCGTCCTTTGCGCCTCGATCCAGGAAGCGGAAGAAGGCATTGCAGATATTTTCACCGGATGGATGGGTGGAAATGTGGACTCTCTAAGGCGCGCAAAGCGATTCACCAACAACGCCAATGATACAAACCGACACACGATCTTGTCCGGCGCCCACGAAGCGCTTCAACAGGCATTAGCGTTCGCTGACGAGGACCCAGGAAAAGCCCAGTCCTACCTGACGACAGCCGACTCAAGTAGATAGCCCACGGGTGTCACCCTCGAAGCTGTTAGGGCTGATTCATAGCTAGCGCTGCTGGCCTAACAAATTAACAACTGCGCGCTAAAGGTAGCCATGCCGAAGCGGCCTTCACTCTGCAACTAGAGGCCAATTTCGATGTCTTAGAAAAACGCATGCCACCTTTGTCTAAAGGTACCGATACTGGCCTAGGGTTTCGTAATCCAACCAGTTCCCTAGAAAGATAAATCTGCTATCACTGCCAACCGCCATCATTGAGCGAGATAGAACATATGCCTATTGATCAAATAGTCGCGGCAGCGCGACCGCCGCAGGACCCCTGAGACTTCAAAACCAATTCAAACTTTTAGCCACCTTGCTCAAGATGGCTGGTGCACATGGAAAGGCAGCTTGTAATGAAGCAAACTGTGCTCGACAGAGCTCAAAAGAAGGCATTTCGCCGGCTGATGCCATTCGTGGCATTGCTCTTCGTGGTAAACCAACTCGATCGCATTAATATGTCGGTAGCCGGACCCAATGGTATGAACGACGAGCTTGGGTTGACTGCCGCGCAGTTCGGTCTTGCGTCCGGACTCTTTTTCGTCGGCTACATGACACTTGAAGTTCCCAGCAATCTCGCCCTGCACCGGTTCGGGGCGCGGCGATGGCTTGCGCGTATCGTCGTCACCTGGGGAATCGTGGCGACGGCCCTAACTTTTGTTCCAAATGCAGAATGGCTATACGGTCTCCGCATACTGCTGGGGATGGCCGAGGCTGGATTTGCACCCGGAATCGTGGTCTACCTGACATACTGGTTCACGCGCGAGATGCGCTCCCGGGCTACCGCCTTTTTCTTGCTGGGTATTCCTGTCGCGGCCGCCTTCGGCGTTCCGTCTATGACCCTGATTGGTGTCCATATGGACGGGTTCTTCGGGCTTGACGGTTGGCGTGTGATCCTTCTGATAACGGGTTTGTTGGCAGTGCTGCTCGGCGTCATGTGCTGGTTCTACCTGACAGATCGGCCTGCGGATGCGCATTGGCTGACAGCCGAGGAAAGTTACGTGCTGACCGAGGCATTGGCCAATGAGACACCGGAAAAAGCAGGTAATCACAGCATTCGCAAGGCCCTACTTAATGGGCAAGTTTGGCTACTCGCAGTTGCGCCATTCCTGGTTCTCTACTCTATGTTCGTCGTGACGTTCTTTCTGCCAACCCTGCTCAAAGATATTAATGCCCGTGAGTCTCTCGGCCTTGACAACGTGCAGGTGGGTCTCCTCTCTGCAATTCCGTGGGCTATCGGCGGCGCGGGCATGCTTTTTTTCGCCTCCAGGTCGGACAAGAAAAAGGAAGTAACCAAACACTTCGTTGTGGCCACGACTATCGGCTCAATAGGGTTCTTTTTCCTTGCCATGTTTGGTTTGGATAACCCGTATATCGCTCTTGCAGCGCTAACGGTGGCCATGGTCGGGGTTCTTGGATCCCTTACTACGTTCTGGGTTCTTCCGTCACGTCTCTATACAGGCGCCGCCGCGGCCGGCGTAATAGCCCTGATCAATACCATTGCCAATTTTGGCAGCTTTCTTGGCCCATACTCGTTTGGTGTGCTCAGTGACGCCACGGGCGGATACAAGGGCGGTCTGATTATCGTCGCCGTCGCCATGCTGCTTGCGGGACTTCTCATCGCACTGCGATTTCGCGACCTTGGGAAAGCCCCAAATGCCGAACGCGTCGGCAGCGTCTCCAGGACGACCAACGACGTCCCTGGACTGCAAACCCATCAAGCAAAATACCCCATAACGGCGGAGGCGGCGCCTCGACAGGTGTTTCCGCGGGAGGATGACTAATGACACTGCCTAAGTCTGTCGTTGTGCGTGAAGTAGGCGCGCGTGAGGGTATGCAGATCGAGAAGGGACCAATCCCGACGGCGGAGAAGATACGTCTGGTGAACCTTCTGTCCGAGTGCAACTTCCCGGAGATCGAAGTTACCTCTTTCGTCTCACCGAAGTGGGTTCCGCAAATGGCGGACGCCGAGCAGGTCGCAACAGGGTTCACTCGGAAGCCGGGCACCGAATACACCTGTGTTTACCTGAACAGGCAGGGTCTCGAACGCGCACTCGCGGTCGACACTCTGGACGTCAAGGCCGCGGTGATCGTCTCGGCCAGCGAGGAGTTTTCCCACAAGAACATGAGACGGTCCACCGAGCAGGTGCTTGCCGACATCCCGGATTCTCTCGCGGTTGCTCGGGAGGCGAACGTGCCTGTGGCCTACTTGTCGGTCGCGGCGGCCTTCGGCTGTAACTACGCAGGAGACGTCGACCTGGGCGCTGTGATCGATCGCTTTACGCGTGCGCTTGCAGTAGCAGCGGACGCAGGTGTCCATATCCCCACCTTGCTTTTGGCGGACACCATGGGATGGGCCAATCCCGAACAGATTCGCCGCACGGTCGGTGAAGTTCGGGAGCGTTGGCCCGAACACGACATTCGGATGCACCTGCACGATACCCGTGGCATGGGTATCGCCAACGCCTACGCGGCGATGCAGCTGGGAGCACGTGACTTCGATGCCTCGGTCGCAGGGTTGGGCGGATGCCCGTTCGGTGGGGACCACGGCGCCGCCGGGAACATCGCCACCGAGGAGTTCGTGCACATGTGCCATGAAATGGGAATCGACACCGGGGTCGACCTTGACCGCCTTATCGACGTCGCCCTCCAATCCGAATCCATTGTGGGACATTCCCTTCCCGGGAAAATAATGCGCGGACGCGCACTACACACCTATCGCTGATCGCATCCGGCTGCCTCCGAATCCGGTGGCGCGGCGTTGACCGCCCTACGCTCCAGGCACTACAGGAAGTATCGACGTCTCCCACGTCCAGATCTCTCAGCAAGAAGCCGATCTCTCGACCAATCAGCATGCCGCTAGGGCGTGTCTCCTAATGCTGCGGTCCAGATGACGACTGCTTGCAGGACGGCGGCTGATCGGTAGGTTTGGGCGAGTTTGTCGTAGCGTGTGGCCAGTCCGCGCCATTGCTTCAGGGTGTTGAAGCTGCGCTCGACGACGTTGCGGCGTTTGTAGGCTTCCTTGTCGTAGGTGACGGGCCGGCCGCCGACGGATCCCTTGCGCTTGCGGTTGGCTTTCTGGTCTTCCTTCTCGGGGATCACGCATTGGATGCCGTGGGTGCGCAGGTAGCTGCGGATCCCTTTGGAGGAGTAGGCCTTGTCGGCCATGGCACGGTCCGGGCGGGTTCGCGCCCGCCCGGGACCTGCCCGCTCTACTCTCAACGCTTCCATGAGGTTTTCAAACATGGGCGCGTCCCCGCCCTGGCCGGGGCCAAGCAGCAACACCAGCGGGCGTTTGTTGCCGTCGACCAAGGCGTGGATCTTGGTGGTCAGTCCGCCGCGGGACTTGCCGATGGCATGGTCGGCGGGCTCATCCAGCAGGTTCTTGTAATTCGACAGGTCCCCCTGTGTGGCGGGGCAGGTTCGTGCCGTGCTGGTGGGCGCGGTTGACCGTGGAATCCACCGAGACTTCCCAGCTGATCAGCCCGACCGCATCGGCACGGGTCAGCAAGGCGGCCAGGACCTGGTCCCACGTGCCGTCCAGGCTGTAGCGGCGGTGACGCTTCCACACCGACTGCCACGCACCAAAATGTGGTGGCAGATCCCGCCAGGGAATCCCGGCCCGGTACCGGTAAATGATGCCTTCCGTCGTGAGCCGGTGGTCATTGAACGGCCGCCCAGCCTTCCCCGACGAGCTCGGCATCAACGGGGCAATGAACTCCCACTGGGCATCAGACAAAACAGAGTAACGAGAAGACACCCGAAAATTATGTCAAAGCCCGGAACCAGGCATTAGGAGACACGCCCTAGCACCAATGAGGGTGTTCGGCACGGCCTTTCCGAGGAAGGCCACAATCATAGAAAGAGTCTCAATGAAAAAGATTTCGTTTGCAGCACTATGCCTGATCCTCGGTCTCACAGCCACAGGCTGAGGCGCCGGCAACGCCTCGACTACGGGCGGTGAAGAAAAATATCCCGACGGTCCCATCAACATGACTGTGGGCGGGGCACCCGGCAGCGGCTTCGATCTAACCTCGGTGTTTCATGAGGGCGTGTCGGGCTGGCGTCATTAATGCCTGAAAGGTGCCTCTGACGTGGGAAAATGTTGTTACCACACACCATTTTCTAGACACATCAGGAGCACCCTGCAGGTGGTGCGACACGAGGTCGCATGTGTTAAGTGGCTCGTTATGAGGAGGTCGGCGATGTTGTCGGTGACGTAGCTCAGGCTAGTGTTCGTGGCCTGTCCCCACTCTGACATGCGTTGCTGGTAACGGCGGGGTGTGAAGCTCGGAGGAGAAGCCCAAGGGCGCCCGTTCCATCCGGGAGCCACAGGCAAGGGGAAGGCCGGACGGGTGAACGAAAGTGAACCGCTATTGACGTCCCGTCAGGGTGAACCTCGGAAGATGGAGCTGGTACCGGGGTGCAGGGCTGGCCAGTGTGAAATGGCAGGCGGCGACCGGTGGCATCTGGCCGGTCGTGGGAACACCGCCGCCCCGGGATATAGGCGGCACCCACCCCGGCCGGGTCTTACGCATGTGGAACGTGGAAACCCCGTCCTAATCCGGGCATTTTCCGGTGGGCTAACCGTAAGGAAAGCCGATCATGGTGGCGGGAACAGGATGGCTCAAGAAGCTTAATGCCAGTGGCCGAAAGGCGACAGGAAAACCGGGTCTGTAGTGCCGTTTCCTTCTGCGGCAGGCCCGTATAACTGGCTGGATACCGGGCAATCTGCCCGGACGCCCTTTTTTTTTGGGGGCGGTGCTGACGTGGGCCAGGTGAGTCTTTGGAGGTAGTGACTGTGGATGCGCTGGAACTCGTGGACAAGTTAGACACCATGGCTGTGGAGGTGGCGGACATGTCCGTTGCGGTCGCCGCCGTGGTGAACGGACCGCGAGGCGAAGACATTGACTGGGATGCCATCAATTGGGAACTGGTTGATGCCGACGTACGGAGGTTGAGGCAGCGAATCTTCAAGGCGTCGCAGACGGAGGACTTGAAACAGGTCCGAAATCTGCAAAAGCTGATGCTGCGTAGCTGGTCTAACACGCTTCACAGCGTCCGACGGGTTGCGCAGCGAAATGCGGGCCATGCGACGGCAGGCATCGACGGGGAAGTTGCACTGACATCCCCGGAAAGGGCTTCATTGGTGGCGGACATCCATCACCAGAGGGCTCTTTGGAAAGCCTTGCCGGTCAAACGGGTGTATATCCCGAAAGCGAATGGAAAGCAGCGCCCACTGGGAATTCCAGTGCTGCGGGACCGGGTGCAACAAGCCCGTGTTTCCAACGCATTGGAACCAGAATGGGAAGCGCGGTTCGAACCGCGCTCCTATGGGTTCCGGCCCGGGCGCGGCTGTGCCGATGCAATTCAAGCAATCTATCTCACGTTGCGTGGCCGCAGGGCCAGACGTTTATGGGTTCTTGATGCGGATCTGTCTGCCGCGTTCGATCGGATCGATCACGACTATCTGATGGCCAAAATAGGGTCATTTCCCGCGCGGGCCATGATTGCCGATTGGCTGTCAGCTGGGGTGATGGAGAAGGGCAGCTTCTCGCGGACTGAGGAGGGCACTCCTCAGGGCGGGGTGATCAGTCCAATGCTGCTTAACGTCGCTTTAGATGGGATGGAGGACGCTGCAGGGGTGCAATACGTTGAGCGCAATGCTCATCATGCACGCGTAGCCAGGGAATCACCGGTGCTGACTCGGTATGCTGACGATTTTCTCGTCATCTGCCATACCAAGAAGCAGGCCGAGGCTGCTCAGGCACGATTGGATAAGTGGCTTGCCCCAAGGGGCCTTGCCTTCAACATGGACAAAACCCATATTGTGCATATTGATCAGGGCTTTGATTTTCTGGGGTTCAACATCCGACGATATGGCGGAAAGCTACTTATTAAGCCCAGCCCTGCAGCAGTACATCGGATGCGACAGAGGCTGACCTCGGAGGTTCATGATTTGCGAGGATTCAATGCCGAAACTGTGATCCGGCGGCTCAACCCGATTATTCGGGGCTGGTCCGCGTACTACAGGGGCGTGGTTTCAACGGAGGTGTTTTCTCTCCTTGATCATCATCTATGGAGCTGCCTCTACCGGTGGGCGTTACGCACTCACCCGAACAAGCCGAAGCGCTGGGTTAAAGACCGGTACTTCGGAAGGTTCAACGAGGCCAGGCAGGACAACTGGGTATTTGGCGACCGGAACACCGGTCTCTTCCTGCGTTGTTTTGCCTGGACCAAGATCGTCCGTCACAACTTGGTCATGGGCATGGCATCTCCGGACGACCCAGCCCTTGAACAGTATTGGAATCTGCGGCGAAACAAGAGCTTTTCCCGGCTCAACGGCAGAACAGCGTCTTTGTTGATCCGTCAACAAGGGCGCTGCACTGCTTGTGGGGCGCTCTTGCTCTACGCCGACGAAAGTCCACAAACCCCGCAACAATGGGAAACGTGGGCCAGGTCCGTGCCGAATGCCATAAGAAAGAAAGCACTCGTAACGGCAGTATCCGGAGGCAATGGCGATCTAACCACGCAACAACTCCTACACGCTGACTGCCTTCATCGAATAAGAAAACGGCAGGCAGCACCTCAAGCAAAAAATCAGTGAAGACGTCCTTCGGGACTTGCTTGAGCCGGATGCGGTGAAAGTCGCACGTCCGGTTCTGAGGGGGCCCGGGCTCAGCAATGGGCTCGGGCTACCCGACAACTACTTTACCGGCTTTTACCCGACTGTCCGAGTGGATGGCGCCGGGGACGGCATCGTGTCCCAGGCCGGCGGGGCGATCCTGGCCTCGATGCTCCGGGGCTCCGGCCTTGGCGCCGGCCTGTCGGAAGCGCTGGGACCGTGGCGCAAGCCCTTCGCCCGGCACGACCCGGGAAAGATCCTCACGGACCTGGCCTTGTCGCTGGCCACGGGTGGGGACGCCGTGTCGGATGTGGACCGGCTCCGCAACCAGCCCGAGGTGTACGGGCTCGTCGCGTCCGACCCGACGATCAGCCGGCTGGTTAAGGTCTTGTCAACGGTCAAGCCGGCACAGGCGTTGGCCGTAGTCAATGAGGCCCGCGCCAAGGCCCGTGCCCATGTGTGGGCGCACGCCGAGGAGGATTCCCCGCTGCACGGCGTCAGCGCGGAGAATCCCCTCACCATCGACATCGATGCGTCGCTGCTGAATTCTCACTCGGAGAAGGAAGACGCACGTCCGACGTGGAAGAAGGGTTTCGGCTTCCACCCGTTGTGTTCCTTCGTGGACCACGGCCTGTCGGGGACCGGGGAGCCGTTGGTGACGCTGCTGCGGCCCGGTAATGCCGGATCCAACACGGCCACCGACCATATTCAGGTCGTCAGGGACTCCCTGAAGCAGCTCCCGGAAGGGTACCGGGCCGGGCGGAAGATCATGATCCGCACCGATTCCGCGGGCGGCACGCACGACTTCCTGAACTGGCTCACCGCCAAGCACCGCAACTTTTCCTACTCCGTCGGGTTCACCATCACCGACGCCGTGGCCAAGATGCTGCCCCTGATCCCCAAGACGGGGTGGACCAGGGCCTACGACAGCGACGGGTTTGAACGCGACGGCGCCTGGGTCGCCGACATCACCGGGATGCTGGACCTCGCGGCCTGGCCGAAGGGGATGCGGGTCATTGTCCGCAAGGAAGTCCCGCACGTGGGGGCGCAGCTGCGGATCACCGACATCGACGGGCACCGCTACACGGCCATCGCAACGAACCAAAAGAAGGGCCAGCTGGCCGTGCTGGAAGTCCGCCACCGGCTGCGGGCCCGGTGCGAGGACCGGATCCGCAACGCCAAGGACACCGGATTCGCGAACCTGCCCTTCAAGTCCTTCGCCGCCAACGAGCTCTGGTGCCATGTGGTCATGCTCGCCGCCGAGATCATGGCCTGGACCCAGATGGTCGCGTTCACCGGGACGAAGGCCAGGCGCTGGGAACCGAAAAAGCTCCGCGCCAGGCTGTTTGAAATCGCCGGCAGGATCGTCAGCCACGCCCGCCGAACCACCCTCCACCTGGCCTCCACGGCACCGGACGTGCAACTCCTGATCAAAGGCATTAAACGCCTCGCGGCACTGAGCCCGCCATAACCGGGACCGCCACCCGCCCAAACCCATTCAGAAAACACCAGCACCGCCGTGACCGGCGTGGAACCCGTCACCACCAACCGCCACGGCAGCGGCCACGTTGTCACACCCACATGCCAAAATCAGAACCATCAGGCAGCCGGTAAGCCCTGATCCACGAAAATCCCCGAGTCATGAAAAATCGAGGCTAACGCTGCGAACGCTTACAGAAGTACTGGGGAAAAATAAGATTGTAGATGTCCCCACCCCTATCGATAACCGGCCTGGGGCAGACGGCGGGCTCTGGGCTTCGCAAATGATCGATAAGTATTCCGGCGCTGACGATCGCCTTTCCGTCACATCATTGGTGATGATGACGAATCATGCTCGTGGCAAGTCTGAGTTCAACTATGACGATGTCACCATGATCGCGCAGCTGATGACCGAAAATTTTGCCGTTGTCGCAAACGCGGACTCGGCCTATCGTGACCTGCCGTCGGTCCTCGAGGCGGTCGTTTCCAACCCGGGGTCGGTACCCGTTGGCGCTGCATCGGATGATCAAATGCCCTTC
The DNA here is from genome assembly GCF_003268655.1 of Arthrobacter dokdonellae. Classification (NCBI taxonomy): domain Bacteria; kingdom Bacillati; phylum Actinomycetota; class Actinomycetes; order Micrococcales; family Micrococcaceae; genus Arthrobacter; species Arthrobacter dokdonensis. The sequence goes on from NZ_CP029643.1 coordinate 143,855, forward strand.
GCGTTGCTGGTTGAAGCTGCGGGCGGTGACGCGTCCAAAATCAACTTTGTGGCCTACGAGGGTGGCGGGGAACAATCCACCGCTCTGCTTTCCGGAGACATAGACGTCGCTATTGCTGGCAGCAGCGAATTGCTTCCCCTCATCACATCTGGGGATCTCAAAGCTCTGGCTGTAGTGGGCAAGGAGCGTTACGAAAAGCTGAGCGATGTTCCGACTACAACTGAGCTGGGTTATGACGTCACGATCGCAAACTGGCGCGGGATTTACGGCCCCCCTAACATGCCTGATTACGCCGTCAAGTACTGGCAGAACGCGATTAAGGAAGCACTCGAGACAAAGGAATGGCGTGATGCCGCGGAGAAGAACCAGTGGGTAACGAGCTACCGGACCGGTGAGGATCTCAATACCTTTCTGAAGGAAACGAACCAGCAGGTGACCGATGCCTTCACGAAAATTGAGAAGGGGTGACCACAGCAGTGTCAGCTGAAAAGACCACCGCTTTATCCCGTAGGCGCTCCGACTTGCTGTGTGGACTCGGCGTGCTTGTTGCGGGCTCACTTCTACTTGTCAGCGCGCTCGGCATAGACACTACTGTTGGGACTAAAGCGGGAATTGGTCCGGGGACGTTGCCTGTTGCCCTAGCGACCCTGCTTATGGCCGGCGGTGCCGTGCTTCTCTTCGCCGGTATTCGGACGGCGCGGGCGTCCCACACCGGTACGCAAACATTTTCCCAAGCCGAAAGCGACGTAGAAGCGCTTTTGAAGGAGTCCGAACCACCCGTCCCGCTAAAGAAACTCCTTGTCATGGTCCTCCTCTTTGTCGGCTATGCTTTCGCCTTTATCCCTCTGGGTTACGTGCTGTCGACGGCGGTTTTTCTCGGGATCGTAGTTACTGTCATCGACCCGGCTAAATGGAAGCGGAACGTGCTGTTCGCCATAGGCTTCTCAGCCATTGTTTATCTGGGTTTCACCCAACTCCTCCGCGTACCGCTTCCTGTAGGCGTGCTCGGACTACCGGTAGGAGGCTGAATGGACGCGTTCGGTTCTCTCCTAGCTGGCCTCGGGTCTGCAGTAACCCCGACCAATCTGATGTTCGTTTTCCTGGGCGTTCTCATCGGCACAATCGTCGGAGTGCTCCCTGGACTCGGTCCCATCACGGCCATTGCACTTTTGATTCCGCTTACATTCGGTCTCGAACCCACTAGCGGCCTGATACTGCTTTCAGGTGTTTACTACGGTGCGATGTACGGCGGATCAATTACTTCCATACTCATACGAACACCCGGCGAGGTGGCATCAGCTGTCACAGCGCTCGACGGCCATCAGATGGCCAAAAAGGGACACGCTGGTCCTGCCCTGGCCACCGCCGCCGTCGGTTCGTTCATTGGCGGCACATTAGCCGTCATCGGTCTAGTTTTTCTGTCTCCGGCTCTGGTCACCCTCGCCACAACGTTCGGAGCCGCTGAATACACTGTTTTGCTCCTCGGAGCACTTGCACTCACGGCATCCTTGATGAGTGGGTCTAAGCTGAAGGCCGGTATCTCCGTGCTTATCGGAATGTCATTCGGCGTGGTCGGGCTCGATCCGCAAAACGGAGTGGAACGTTGGACCGGAGGGGCTATCGAGCTTTCCGACGGTATCGACATCGCTCTAGTTGCCATGGCCCTTTTCGCCGTGCCAGAGGCGCTTCGTCACCTCGCAGTCGGTGACCGGAAGCCCTCGTCTACGACGCATATCCAACGGGCTTGGATGAATAAGGAAGACCTTCGCCTATCAGTGGGACCTTACGCCCGAGGATCCGTAGTTGGATTCTTGGCCGGAGTGATACCTGGCCTCGGACCGACACTTGGCTCGTTTGCCTCCTACTCATTGGAACGAAGTGTTGCCCGGGGCGAGCGGAAAAAACTCTTTGGCAAGGGAGCAATTGAAGGGGTCGCCGGTCCTGAGACTGCAAACAACGCTGCAGTCGGCGGTGCCATGGTTCCCATGCTGGCTTTAGCGATACCAGGATCGGCGACAACGGCGCTTCTTCTTTTCGTTTACCAGATGTATGGGTTGCAGCCGGGACCTCAACTTTTCGTGAACGATGGTCCACTCGTTTGGACGATCGTCGCGTCGATGCTGATAGGTAACGCCATGCTGCTGGCGTTGAACATGCCGATGGTTCGCATCTTCACGCCAATGCTGAAAGCACCACCGCCGCTGCTTTACGGCGGAGTATTGGCATTTGTGATGCTGGGCGCGTATGCCCTGACATTCAGCTTCTATTCACTGTTGCTGCTTATCGCCATAGGCTTGCTCGGCTACGTAATGCAGGAGAACGATTTCCCGCTCACGCCGGCAATCCTGGCAGCCGTACTGCTTCCCATGCTCGAGGTGAATCTCCGTAGATCCCTACTCGTATCAGACGGCGACTGGACAACGTTCATTAGCAGGCCCTTGTCGCTCATCTTAATCATCGTCATCGCGCTCGGCACGATTGTGCCGTTCATCATCAGGACAATACGCGCAAGGTATCAAACCCCTGCAGCGGAACCGACCAGAATAGACGCCTTGAGTTAGGGGGCGACTTCTCATCTAGTTGGACCCCGTCTCGGTCAGGCAGTCCCCACGGTGGGACACATGAAGACCTCTTAGATTCAGTTGGTAGTTTATGGCAACCACCAATCTAAGAGGTCTTCCCTACTGGCGATGTCACCAACGTCTTGGCGGCTTGCGCCACGTGGCAAATTCGGCCTGATGGTACGGGCGGTCCGGGTAGGTGGTACCGCTGGTTTCGGGGACCCGGTACTGGCCAGGAGCGGCTGGGTTTGATTTCTGGCCAGGACCGGGTGGTGGCCGTCGCCGGTAGGGTCGGCGGTCTTTTGTCGGGTGGTGTGGTTATTCCCAGTGGTCCTGGGTTGCGCGGGCTTCTTGGGCGTGGAGTCGGCGCATGTCGATGTCGCCGAGGTTGATCGTGCGGGCCCGGCTGGCGAGCCGGTTCACGATGGAATCGGCGGCGACTTTCTCCGGCAGGCTCTCGACCCAGTAGCGGGGGCCTGATTGGCTGGCGATCATGGTGGGCAGGCGTTGGTCCCTGTTGACCAGGATCGTGAAGAGGTCGTTCGCGGCGGTCTCGTCGATGCCGATGGTGAGGAAATCGTCGAGTATGAGCAGATCCACCTCACTGAGCTTGTTGAGCAGGTTTTGGTGGGCGATCCTGTCGCCGCGGGCGATGACCAGCTCACGGGCCAGTTCGTCCATGCGGGTGTAGTGGACCGTGTGTTCGGCGTGGCAGGCCGCGATCCCGATGGCGCAGGCGATATAGGTTTTCCCGGCCCCGGTGGGGGAAATCAACAGCAGGTTCGTGGGATCCGCACCCCAGTCATGGGCCGCGTATCTTTGCATTCTTACCGATGTGACGCCGCGGTCGGGCAGGTACCGGATTTCCTCGATCGATGCGTGCGGGATCGGGAACCGGGCCTTGCCGATGAGCTTGTCAATGCGATTGGCACGCCGGATTTCCAGGGCCTCGTCAACGGCGGTGAGGAACAAGTCTTCCGGTGTCCGGGAGTCATTGCCGTCGTCCTTGAGGAGCCCCTCAAGCTGGAGCGCGACCTGGGTCATGCGCAGGGTCCGGAATTTCTCATAGTCAGCACTGGTGAACATTGCCGGTTACCGGCCTTCCTGGTAGTAGTCGGCGCCGCGGACAAACACGTCGCTGGTGTTACCGGAGTGGGTGTTGGCCGTTTCTTTCTTCGTGTTGGGTGCCGCCGGCAGTGGCGGCGCCGCTTGTTGGCTGTCGCTGTTCATCGAGGCCATCAGCCGTTTGAGTGTGGTGTAGGTCGGATACCCGTGTTGGTTGAGTATTTGCTGGCAGGTCGCTTCCAAGCGCTGCCTGTTGTTCTTGCCCAGGCCGCCGAGGATGTTCTGGCAGTCCAGGAAGGCCTGGGCCGGAATTTTCGCTCGTTCAAGGATCGCCGTGATCACCGTGACGGTCGCCGGACCGAAGGGGCGGGCACGGTCCAGGAACCATTTCGGGGACCATAACCCGTCGATGTCCTGGTGCTGCTTGGGAACGTGCTCGGCCAGGGTCGAGTATTGGCCCTTGCGGCCGTGCTTGCGCGGATGCTCACAGGCCACCGCCTCGCCGTCAAAGACCGTGACCTTCACGCCGGTCAGGCGGACCTTCAGAATCCTGCCCGTGAGTTTGTAGGGCACCGAGTAGTGCTGGTAATCGGCGGTGACATGTTCTCTGAACTCGAATGAGTCATATATATCATCGCGAATCGCCGGCGTCAGCCAGCGGGCTGGTGGCCGATGGTCGGGATGCCGAGGGCGACGGATGTGTTGGTGCGCCGTTGCACTTGGGCCAGTTTGTCTTCGGCGCCGGCGAGACTGACTTCGAGGCCTTCGACTTCACCGAGCCAGCCTTGCTCATGGGCTTCGACGACGCGGGCTTTGAGGTTGTCGCGGATCTCGAGTAGGCGGGTCTGCTGGTTCGGATCGGGCCAGAGCAGGGAGCAGCGGATGCAGGCGTGTTCGTGGATGCAGTTGCTGCCGAACGCGCGGCCGCAGGTCCCGACCGATACCTTGCGGCGTTGGAAATGGCCAAGGAATTGCTGCCACTCGTCGTCGGTGGGCTCGCGGTATTCCTCGCTCGGTCGCAGGGCGCGGCGCCGGGCTATAAACGCCCGGTGGGCGGTGATCGTTTCCTCTGGATAGACGGCCTTGTATCCCATGGTGACGCCGATGTCCTGGTGGCCGGCGATGACCTGCGCGATGTGCGGCGGAAGCCCGTTCATGATTGCATCGGTGATGAAGATCCTGCGGAAATCATGCGGGGTGAACCGGAGCGGCTGCCCGTCATCAGGGCCTGTCAGGCCGGTGCGTGCCAGCGCTTCGTCGAGCAGGGTGGAGACAAATCGTGCGGTAATGGCACGGTGTTCGCCGTTGACGAGGTGTTGGAACAGGAGCGGGGCAGGTCGGCGCCAAACCAGTTCGTGTTCGTCTCTGGCGCTGACCAGGGGGATGGTGCCCTCGGGTTTGCGGTGGCGGCTGATGATCGTGGAAAGCACCTCGGCCAGTTCGGGGCTGACCACCAGCAACCGTTCGGTGTCGGTTTTAGACGGGGCGATCTGCAAGAGCGGAACGAGTTCCCCACTGTCCGGCAGCCGGTATTGGATCAGGCTGTGGTGGCTGATCTCAAGCAGTTCCTCGATGCGGACGCCGGTGTGCCGCAGCACCTCGATGACCGCCCACGCCCAAAATGCATGGTCTTCATCGCGGTTGAGCAGGGTTTTTTTGGCGGTGTCCGGGTTGGTGACCCAGACGTTGGCCTGCGTGCCGTGCGGACGTTTAATCCTGGTCATGGTGATGCCGTCGGAGGTGAACGGTTCGCCGGGCGCGGCGCGTAGCCCGGCGGCGAGGAGCGCTGTTGATTGACGGCGCCAGGTGGTGGTGGAGTTGGTCAATACGGGCATTACCGGCAATCGGGAGCGGGTGCGGCTGTCCATGCGCGCCTTGCGGTGCCGCACCATTTTCCGGCGTGACAGATCGTCCTGGCTGATAGGACACGGTGCCACCCATGGGGCCCACCGGCTAGGGTCTTCTAATGCCCACTGGGACAGGTCGAGGTAGAACGCCCGGACCGCTGCCAGAATATCCAGGTGCGACAGTCGCTCGGTCTCGATCTGGATTTCCTTGCCGTCGCGGACAATGGTGCGAATTTTGGTGCTCAGTCGTCGCTTCCACGCCCCGGCAATATTGCGGGGTAGGTTCAACGATTCGATGCCCTGGTGGTGGCGTTCCAGGTCGGCCCAGAAGCAGCGGACCAGCGCGTAGGCCAGCGACAGCAGTGTGGAGTAGTCGACGGACGGCTGCCGCTCACGCAGGTAGTCGACCAGCAGGTCGCGTATTGGGATGCAGGCAATGTTGTAGCGGTCGACGAGTTGTTCGACGGTGCGTTGCCCGGTGCTGTGGATCTGTTTGAGGCTCGGTACGTCTGCTGTAATGATCCCGGTTTGCCGCAGGACGCGGATGCTCGCCCCGGCTGAGGGTGCTTTGGCGCGAATCTCCTTCTCCAGGTCGATGACCTCGAGGACATCACCGACGGTGATGTCCTCGACTGTGCCGCCTTTTGCGGCGACGATCACGGCGCAACGAAACAGCACGTGCTTGCCCACGTCGGTGCCGACTGTCTCGTCACGCTCGCAGTGGTCGCCCAGCCGGGCGAATCCTTCACCGTCGCGGGTACGGGTCAGGTGACGGACCAGCTTGCGTTTCTTTCCTCCGGTCAGCAGCCACCGCAAGGACGGGCGAACCACATCGAGTCCGACGGCGATCAGGAAGGAACTGGTCATCACCTCCAGCCGGGAGGGCGAGTAGTCGCCGCGCTCACGTAGCCACCGGGCGGGCAGCTCGGCCCAGTCGTCGCCCGCCGCGTCCGCTCCGCTGGCCAGCCATCGTTCCTGCCAGGTGTCGCCCGGGTGCTCTGACAACCAGTCCAGGAGCATCAACAATCCGCGAAGGCCCAGCAGCCGCATCGATTTCGATACCGGGGCACACAGCGCTTCCGACGCCCGTTGATCCAAGGTCCGCCTGTCAACGCCGGTGGCCGGCCACCGATCGACGGTGGGCCTCGGGGGAAACCGTGCCCGCCATGCGGCCACGTCCCTGGTGTCATCCGACTGTGGTGGCCAGTCGCCGTTGGTGTCTTTGCTTTGTTCTGCCGGGGCCATAACGGCGCTGATGCTCATGGTGTGGCCTTTCCAAAGAGCACGGCGAGGGTTTCTGGCGAGTAGCCCGGCGCCGCCGGGGGCGGCTGCTCGATGCGGTCGCGGGCGGAGTGGTGCGCCAACACGCGGGCGATCACGTCCTCCTTTCGCGGCGTGATGTAAATCTGGGTGGTCGTCAGCCGGGCATGACCAAGGACGTATTGCACGTCTGTGAGCGGCATCGAGGGGTCCTCGGCCATCCGGTAGGCAGCGGTGTGCCGAAGCGCGTGTAGCGTTGCTTCTTGGCCGGCCGCCTGGCCGGCACGCTCAAACATCCGGTGTGCCGCGTGGTAGGTCAATGGCCGCGCCGGCCGGTCCAGCGTCCACCACAACGGCTGCAGCGGACCCTGCCCGATCGCATCTTTCATCTCGACCTGATACAAACGTAGCCACACAAACGCGTCTGGTGACGCCGGCAATTCCTGCACTTCCCGGGTTCCCTTGCGCACCACCGTTATCAGTTGCCTTCCGGGGTCCACGCCTCCCTGAGTGGCCGATAACAACTCCGAGGCGCGCGCACCGGTAGACACGTAGAAGGCCACCATGGCGCGGTCCCTGTTCGAGCGCAACTTCGCGAAGATGTCGTCGAAAACCCGATCAGGGATGCTCCGTGGAATCCTGCGCTGCGGCTTGGGCCGGTACAAGCCCGACTTTTCCAGCCGGTAGGGATCCATAGGATTGTGATGGGCGTTCGCCCGTCCGGTGCGTCGGGACCGAGCAAGCGGGAACGGATTGACCAACGGGCCCGATCCGACATCGCGGTGGAAATCGTAGAAGCCCCGCAGCACCGTCTCGCTGTGGAGCCGGGCCGAAATTGAATACCCGCGGCCTTCCCGGGCCACTACCGCCAGCCAGCGGCAGAAATCCCGCGCCTCGATCCGGGATGCACGATCCCAGGCCACGCCAATCGCCCACAAGAAACGGAACCAGCGCAGCAGATCCATGCCATACGAGCGGACGGTTGCCTCGCTGCGCCCGGCCGCCAGCAGATCAGCGAAAAACGCCTCGACGGCATGGACTGTTCCGCCGTCCGCGCCCACCAGCCGATACGGCTCCCACCGCGACCCGGTTGCCTCCAGCGAACCGACCGCAGGCACACGCAGATATTCCAACTCCCTGGAACAATCAGATTCTTCGACCATGATCCAAGACGCTATGTCCCCAGCTGACCCGTCCCTCTGCGACATGCCCAAACCCGGCAGGCTGTTCAGTCAACAGGTGGTAGTTCCGACCGGCTTTCAGCTGCTTCCATTCCACGGACTCAAAGCGATCCGCCGGCAAGGGCTGCAACAGCGACGCTTCCTCCGCGATGAACTGCTCGCTCCTGGTAGTGCCGTCCACGCGCCTGATCTGCTCGTTGATCTCATCGACGCGCTCGTCGATGGCCGCGTTCAATTCCGCCAGGGTGTTCCAGAGTTCCTCGCTCAGGTACCCGATGACCCGCTTGTTGACCACGTTCACCGCGGACTCGGCAGCGGCCTTGTGGCGGGGGCGATTTGCTCCGGCCGGCACTACCGCCGTGCCGTAGTGATCCGCCAATTGCTGGTATTTGGCGTTGACGATGCGGGTGCTATCGCCCTTGCTGTGCCGGTTCGTTGCGGTCGCGGCGTTATCGGGAACGACGATCGGGGTGACACCGCCATAGGACTCAAAGGCCTGAACGTGGGCGCTGTTCCACGCTTCCTGCTTCATATCGGTAAACGCCTTGCAAAAAACCATGCCCGAATACGGCAATACCGCGACGAACAGGTACGCCTTGCTCACCTCGCCGCTCACGGCGTCAACGAGCGGCAGCGTATCCCCGGCCCAGTCCACCAGCATGGCCCGCCCAGGTTCATGATGCAACGTCGCCACGACCTCATGAACCGCCGCATAGTCATTGAACAACTGGCAGAACTGCGTATACCCGTACTTCTTTCCCTGCACCGCCGGCGCCTGCACATACCGGTGCCAGGCCTGCTGCAAGGTGTAGTGCCGGTTGGATTTCATCGACGCAACGATTCCGGCGAAGTCCGGCTGCATGAACCCGGCCGAGATGTTCTTCCGACCGTCAGGGAACAACTCCGCCAGTTCATCCCTGCCCAACGACGCCGCCCGCTCCGCCGTGATTCCACGGGCCTTGACGGTCTTGCTCACCAGGGAAATCTCCCGGCGTGAACACCCCACCAGCTGAACAATCTCGCTGTAACTCCGGCGTTCCAACACCAACGCCATGATCGCACTGTAATCCGCCACCAAAGGGCCCTCCCATTCAACGCAGCGGCACCGAATGTGCCGCCGGTATTCCAAGAGGACCACAGCGGTACCACCTAGCCGAAACGAGCGGTACCACCTACCCGGACTGGCCGTACCCTAAAGCCGTATTTGCCACCACGGAAAGATCGCGCATTTTGCTGGTCCGCTCGAGAAGCGGGGTCGTGCCCACTATCGACCATGGGCATGTCCAGGCTAAACATCGGGCGGCTATGCAGCATCGCTCGAAAGGTCAGTCACCGTAATGCATCCTTTGCACAGCTCCGAGGCTCCCTCCAAGTAGCGAAATTCGGGGACAAGTCACCTTGTCCAAGGGTTCTACGGCTGACTTACACAGTCCCGCCACCGGTAAGGCCAGTACGTCTATGATCGCAGCTCGACCCTCCCTGGCATTGGATGCGGATGCTAGCCAGTAGGGCCACTAATCCCCGGGTTCTTGACAGTCAGTGTCTTCTGAGTCACAGTTTATCCATGCTTTCGGAAGTTCTGGATCCAGAGAGCGCAGTCTATGTAAGTGAGGTTCTGATGCAGTTCGCCCTTCGAGACTTGACGATCGGAGAGGTTCTCTCGACCCAAGCCACACGACACCGTGACAAGCCGTGCCTGGTCTTCGAAACAGTCAGTTTCACTTATCAGGAGGTAGAGCTGGAAACCAACAGACTCGCCAACGGCCTGGGTTCAGCTGGAGTTGATTTCGGCGAACACGTAGCGGTTATGTTGGGTAATGGTCCCGAGATTTTGCTCTCAATTTTCGCCTTAGGGAAACTAGGCGCCGTAGCCGTCCCGCTGAACACATCGGCGAGAGGCAAGGGGCTGGCCTACAATCTTGATCACGCTGATGCCACCACGCTGATTACTGACGCACAGTTCCTTCCGCATATCGCGGCGATCATCCACCTAACCTCCTCTTTGAAGCGCTTGATCATCGTCGGTGAACCGCCCTCTGGCGCTGACCTGCCTGCTGATCTCATTGTCTTGAAGTTCAACGATCTGCGGTCCAGCAATACACTTGCGCCCACAACTGACGTGAAATACAACGATCAAGCCTTCCTGATGTACACGTCAGGGACGACCGGCCCATCGAAGGCCGTTATGTACACACACGCGTACGCCCTTACGTGGGCCGGGGGGTTCGCCGATGCACACAGCTATCGCAGCGACGACATCATGTACGTATCTATGCCCTTGTTTCACGGGAATGCTTTGCATTCCGCCACTTATGGGTGCTTATTGGTCGGAGCCACGGTCGTTATAAAGCCCAAATTTTCAGCATCCAAGTTTTGGCGTGACATATATACTTACGGTGCCACTCTGACAAACCTTTTAGGTTCAATGGGTGACATTCTCTGGAATCTTGATCCATCCGAATATGAGCGCAAGAACACCCTTCGCCAAATTATGGCGGGACCCATACCAGACCGCGGTCGCCAAATGGAAGAACGCTGGCACGTCCAGCTAGTGTCCTGTTTCGGATTAACCGATTTCGGAGTTTCAAACTTTTCGACGGTCGATGATCCTCCTAGTAAGTTCGGATCTTGCGGACTGGTGTCACCGCATTTTGAGGTACGAATCGTTGACGATAACGATTTCGAGGTACCTGACGGACAACTTGGCGAGATTGTCTTGCGCACAAAGACGCCATGGCATAGTGCCTCGGGCTACTACAAGATGCCGACCGAAACAGCGGCTAGTCTGCGGAATCAATGGTTCCACACCGGAGATTTAGGAATTTGCGACGCAGACGGATTTCTGTACTTCAAGGATCGAAAGAAGGACGCAATCCGCAGGCGCGGTGAGAATATATCTGCGTTCGAGGTCGAGCAGGTGTTGATGGACTACGAGGGCATTGCGGAAGTCTGCGCCTATGCGGTGGCGATTGACGGAGACGAAGAAGTAGGCGTTTCTCTTATTACTACGCCAGGCCATAACTTTGTGCCGGCTGATCTGATTAAGTGGTGTGAGGGACGAATGTCGTACTTCATGGTGCCGCGATTTATCGATACACGCGAAGACTTGCCGAGAACTGAGAGCGGAAAAATTCAAAAGCATTCGCTTCGCACGGATGCGCAATCCAACGTCAAGCAGTTGTGGGATCGCGTGTCGGAAGGCATCGAGGTTGGTCGGCTATGACCCGTCTCGAAAAGATAGCCGCAGGCTTTCGTTTACTAGAGGGGCCGGTCTGGGATCCAACCTCCGGCTTGGTATTCGCAGACGCCGAGGGGGGCGGGGTATTTGGTCTCAACGAGACTGGAACTGGCCCCGCCATTATCGTGCAACACCGACGAGGAATCGGCGGGTTAGTGCGTCATCAGGCGGGCGGTCTTGTCGTATCCGGTCGCAATGTCGCATACAAGGGAACCGATATATCGTCGACGGTCGTTCTGTTAGACAACACCCCTGAAATAAGTGGCATGGTCGGATTCAGCGATATGTGTGCCGATGCAGCGGGTCGCGTGCTAGCCGGTATGTTAGGATCACGGCCCACCGAGGAGAACCATCTCTCCGACCACGGGAGTCTCTGGCTCATCGACTTGGACGGATCCGCCCGATGTCTAATACCGTCACCTAAGGTTCGGCACACCAACGGTTTGGCGTTCTCCCCAGACGACACCAGCCTCTACTATGCAGATTCTGGTCAGCGGGCTGTCTTCGTATATGACTACGACGTTGCCTGCGGCCGTGTCGGCGAACCACGTCTGTTCGCCACGATGGACGCTGGCATCCCTGATGGGCTAGCGGTTGCGGCTGATGGAAGTGTCTGGGTAGCAAACGCGTTCGCATCCCGTGTGCTTGTTTTCGGTCCTGACGGAGGTCTGCAGCGCACCATTAACATACCCCAGGAAATCGTGACCAACGTTTGCTTCGGCGGCACTGCAATGGACGAGGTATTCATCACCACGGGGTCCTTGAACCCGGCCGAGCGTGTTGGTGCTGTGTATCACTTGTCTAACGACGTCCCTGGACTGCAAACCCATCAAGCAAAATGCCCCGTGCTGATAGGAGCGGCGCCCCCAGCTGTGTCCCCAAAGGAGGATGACTAATGACACTGCCTAAGTCTGTCGTTGTGCGTGAAGTAGGCGCGCGTGAGGGTATGCAGATCGAGAAGGGACCAATCCCGACGGCGGAGAAGATACGTCTGGTGAACCTTCTGTCCGAGTGCAACTTCCCGGAGATCGAAGTTACCTCTTTCGTCTCACCGAAGTGGGTTCCGCAAATGGCGGACGCCGAGCAGGTCGCAACAGGGTTCACTCGGAAGCCGGGCACCGAATACACCTGTGTTTACCTGAACAGGCAGGGTCTCGAACGCGCACTCGCGGTCGACACTCTGGACGTCAAGGCCGCGGTGATCGTCTCGGCCAGCGAGGAGTTTTCCCACAAGAACATGAGACGGTCCACCGAGCAGGTGCTTGCCGACATCCCGGATTCTCTCGCGGTTGCTCGGGAGGCGAACGTGCCTGTGGCCTACTTGTCGGTCGCGGCGGCCTTCGGCTGTAACTACGCAGGAGACGTCGACCTGGGCGCTGTGATCGATCGCTTTACGCGTGCGCTTGCAGTAGCAGCGGACGCAGGTGTCCATATCCCCACCTTGCTTTTGGCGGACACCATGGGATGGGCCAATCCCGAACAGATTCGCCGCACGGTCGGTGAAGTTCGGGAGCGTTGGCCCGAACACGACATTCGGATGCACCTGCACGATACCCGTGGCATGGGTATCGCCAACGCCTACGCGGCGATGCAGCTGGGAGCACGTGACTTCGATGCCTCGGTCGCAGGGTTGGGCGGATGCCCGTTCGGTGGGGACCACGGCGCCGCCGGGAACATCGCCACCGAGGAGTTCGTGCACATGTGCCATGAAATGGGAATCGACACCGGGGTCGACCTTGACCGCCTTATCGACGTCGCCCTCCAATCCGAATCCATTGTGGGACATTCCCTTCCCGGGAAAATAATGCGCGGACGCGCACTACACACCTATCGCTGAGTTAGGTCCACTAACACAAGGCTTTCGTATAAAACTTTCGCGATGTAAAACGTTTAGAACACGGTCAGGAACAGACATGACGCAATACAATCTATCTACTTCAGACGCAGGACCGAACTCCGAGCATGACGCGCCAGTGGACAGTCGGACCAACCGTCGAAGAACAGTGGTGTCAAGTGCGCTGGGCACCACAATAGAATGGTACGACTTCCTCCTGTACGGCTTCCTCGCGCCCGTCGTGTTCAATCAACTGTTCTTCCCGACATTCGATCCTGTAGTCGGAACAATCATCGTATTCTCAACACTGGCCGTGGGGTATGGTGCACGGCCAATTGGGGGTATCGTATTTGGCCACTTCGGCGACAAAGTTGGTCGGAAGAAGATATTCATGGTGACTCTTCTGTTGATGGGGGCTTCAACGATAGGTATTGGTCTGCTGCCCACCTACGAAACCATAGGCGTATGGGCACCCATACTCTTGGTCACGCTTCGATTTATTCAAGGAATTGGCGTAGGCGGTGAAACGGGGGCTGGCACGCTTCTCACCCTTGAAACGGCTCCGGATAACCGACGCGGCCTGTATGGCTCAATCGTCATGGCAACCGCCAGCGTCGGGGTCATACTTTCAGTTGGCTCCGTCGCGCTGCTGAGTCTGATGCCGCGGGACGATCTACTTTCCTGGGGATGGCGCATGCCATTTCTGGGCAGCGTCATCCTAGTTGTAATCGGTGCTTACATCCGGCGCCGTATCACCGAATCGCCGGCTTTCGCGAAAAAACAACAGATTAAAAAGGTTCCTGCTCTCGAAGTCTTCCGAACTGCATGGCGGCCTACTCTTGCCGGGATTGCCCTGGCAATGGTTGCTTCCACTCTCTATCACCTCGTTGCGACTTTTGCGCTGTCGATTGGGCCTCGGAACTACGGTCTCTCAGTGACCGGACTAACCGTCGCCACCATGGTCGCGGGCGTTGTTTCGCTGATTACTATTCCCCTAAGTGGCCGCCTATCCGACTCGGGAGGACGAAAACGCAACTACTACATCGGTATTCCGCTCGCCATGGTAACGGTTACGGTCTATTTCCTGTACTTACTGCCGTCACAGAATATTCTGCTTGTGGGTTGCGGAATGGTAGTAGCTATTGGGGTGGCACAAGCACTGATGTATGGCGTTGAAGGAGCACTCATTTCCGAGAACTATCCGACGCCGGTTCGCTTCTCTGGGTTCTCAATTGCAAAACAGATTGGAACGCTGTTGGGCGCAGGATTCTCACCTCTGATTGCTTCGAGCTTGGCCGCCGCGTTTAACAACAACGCTTGGGCGTACGTTATCTTTTTCGGATTGGAGGCCGTAATTGCTCTAGTCGCCCTTACCCTCATGAAGGAAACCTACCGCACCCCCCTGCAGCCGGCAGTTCGGTAACCGGACTACACGTACAGCTCGAATCTTTGGTCCAGTTGACGTGACGTGACGTGACGTGACGGCATGGACATCGGGAGAGGGCCGAGTGAGAGCTGCTGAGTCCCAGGGCCTGCTGACGTAGCCACCGTCTCTGCGCGCCCCCTCCGATCATGGCGCAACGAAGCATCACGGATCGGGTGGTGGACCAGGCCGGGCACAGGACTTGGGGGCTCTTCGCGGTTCATGGGGAATTGGAATCCCTGATGAGTGTCATGCCGCCGTCCGGACGGCACTTCTCATGAGAATAACTGATTTGTAATTGCCTGGGTTGCGGTAGCCGCGGCCGGTGCGTTTGATGTGTTTGATGGCGGTGTTGTTGGCCTCGACCTTGCCGGTGGTGGCGCCGGTGACGATGAGGACCTCGATCTCGTTCGACCATCTGCAGACGGTGCGGTAGAGCTTGTTCGTTTCGGGCCGCGCGGCGGCCTGAACAAGGACGTGGAGTTCTTCTTTCGCGACGGCTGCGTCGGCGAGGGAGCTCGTGCGAAGCAGTGCCCGCAGTTGTTCTTTGACCTTCCAGACCGCTTCGAGCTTGCCGGTCGGGTCGTCAACGGCGAAGACGTCGGCCAGGCGGTGGGCTGCGCTGTCGCTGAGAGTGTCGCCGGCGCGCAGGAGCAGCATCCGGTGCGCCCAGGCCTTGTCCACGGTGCGGCCGCGTCGGCCCTTGACCTGCTGGGACAGGTTCTGGCGTGTCTCGGTCATTGCCTGGTTGCCCAGGGAGACGAGGTGGAAATGATCGACTGCGACTGCGGTGCGTGGGAGCCACATCCGTAGCGCTTTGCGGAACGCGGCCGAGGGGTCGATGGCGACGACTTGGACGGCCAGTCTCCAGTCCAGGGGACGGGCGAAGAGCCAGTCGCCGACGCCTTTGTGGTCCCGCCCATCGACCATGCCCAGGACCTGCCCTGTGTCGAGGTCCACGATCGTGGTCATCCAGGGCTCTTGTCGGATCCAGGCGCTGGATTCCGGGTCACGGAAGAATCGGACGGACCGGAACCGGTGTTCATCAATGCCCAGCATCCGCGGACTGAGTTCATCGACATCAGGCAGTGTGAGCAGGCAGGCTTCATTCAGCGCGGCCCTCACCATCCACCACGAGACACCGAATGCCACAGCGGTCTCGGACACTGCCCGTCCCGAGCGGATCACCGCGTCAACGACGTGGTCCCGGAGCCGGCCGGTGGATCGGGCACGACGCGGGACCTGGGTTGTGGCTTCGAAGAACGAGAGCCGCGGGCAGGTCCGTTCCTCGCAGTGCCAGCGGTATTTGGACCAGAGAACTTCAACGGCGCCGGCGACCGGGATGTCCCGGATGCGCTGGACACGTCGTTCCTTCCGCCTGGTCGCTACGACACCGCAGGTCGGGCAGCCAGGTGGCTGGTCGGTTTCGATAATGATCCGGCGGCTCCCGTCGTCCAGGACGGTGGCGGAAATGACGCGGTAGTCGGGCAGGTTGAAGATGCTGGTGGCAGCGTCGGAGTCCACCCCGGTAGGCTCAGTCAAGGCTCGTGGTCCTGTTCCTGGTTGAATGCTAGACACACTCATCCCAGCAGGGCCACGGGCCCTTCTGTCATCTACGACACGAGATCAATTCCCCACGAACCACGAAGAGATTCCCTAACGCTTGTCAATGCTTTTTTGGCTCTGGACGGCAGGCAGGGTGAGTGGACCGTCACCTGTGTTCCGCTGTGACGGGATGTGCGTCCATCGGGACGGGGCCGGTCGTTGGGCCGCTGGTTTGCACCCCCCGGGCTGGTGAGGCGGAAGGTCGCCAGTGGCCGGCCGGACAAATGGTGCAGGTCGCGATTTACCGTGTCAGGCGGGCCCGTTTTGCTTCGATCGTGTGGGACCGCGACTGGCTGCGTTGCTTGGGTGTGACGGTGTAGTGGGAGGCTATGAGTTCTTTCGCTGCCCGTTTGGTGACCGGCTGGCCTTCGAGGTCCCGGAGCTCATACATTTGCCCGGTGGTGAGGGTTTTCCAGGTCCTTTCGGCCAGTTTCCTGGCGACAGCGATCGTGGCCTGGGTGTGGCAGTGCCCGTGTTCGGTCATGAGCCGGTGATCGAACGCGGCCAGCTGGGGATCCATGGTCCGGGCGACGCTACCGGCCTGGTAGAAAGCCAGGCGCAGGGGTGCCGGTCCTTCCTTGCTGATGGCCCGGCGAGACTGGTTCATCGTTCCGGAGGACCAGTTTGAAGGGGTGATGCCGACATAGTTGGCTGCTTTCTTGGCGCTGTCGAACCCGGATCCGTCGCCGAAGTAGGCTCGGATGCAGGGACCGGTTGCCGGGCCCACGCCGGGCAGGGACAGGATCAGCGGGTCATCGCCGTAGAGCTGCTCCCACCACTGCCGTGCATGCGACGTGAAGCGATCCACCCTTGCCCGGGACTCCTGCAGGTCAGTCAGGTGTTCCATCACGTCGACGGCCAGCGCGTCCAGGTCCAGATGTCCGTCCCAGAAATCCGCCCATCCCCGTGCTGCCGTCTTGATCGCTGTCGCGCGGGCGGGAGTATCGGCGACATCACGGGTGTGCTCGGCGACCACAGCCGTCAGGGTCGCCGCCCGCGCCGATGCCAGGGACCGGAGGTGGGGCCAGCGACCCAGCACGGCCAGGGCCGTTGACTCGGAACCGGCGAACGCGGTCCACACATCGGGAAAGGCCCACCTCGCCAGTGACAGCAGCCGCCGCCAGTACCGGTTGCCGTCAATCACGGCGCCGGCCCGGCGGACCACGGCCCGCCGCAGCGCCAACTGTCCCGGAGATGCAAGGACCAAGGGTGGCGGGTCGAAGATCTCGCCGACGTGCGTGAGGACTTCGGAGTCTATGACGTCGGATTTGTTCTTGCCCATGATGGCTCCGCGCAGCCGCGAGGAGTGGCGGGCGCCGATCATTCCATCTTGCCGCCGGCCCGTTCGACCGCGAGGGCCAGCGCCAGCCAGGTCATCGACGTCGGTTCCACGACCGCTGTCACAGGTGCAGGAACTGCGGCCAGCCGCGCCGAGAGTCTCTCCAACCCGGCCAGTGTCGGGTCGACCGTGAAACGGCTTAGGTGTTCTGTTCCGTCGTCGAAAAACTCCCGCACCGCGATATGGTGGCGTGCCGTGATGGCCGCGTCGATACCCGCCACTGCCCGGACGATCGCCGCGGGTTTATCCTGATTTTGCATGATGGTTCTCCTCCTCGCATCGAATACGTGCGATGGGACAACCCGTCTTTGCCGGTCCACCAGCCGAGTCACCAGGCCGGGCTTCCCCATCCTTGGGGAGAACCGTCATGCACTGTTCTGAGCGCCCGCGGCGACCTCCCTCACACGCCCGCAACTGCTGAGGAAGCGTCGGATACAGTTCCCGCGCTTGTGAGTCATCCGGTGCCCGCCCGGACGAAACCCGGTGCTGCGCACCGTTCTCTTCCGGCCACCAATTCCCTCAATCGGGTCTGCTTGGAAGACAGGCCGGGGGCGACGATCTCTTTCACGAGCCATGACGCCCAGCCGAAAACCGGAACCACCCCGGCCCCTCCCAAGGCCACCGTAAACGACGACCACCCCACGTCAACAGGGGTACTTAAGAGATACAAGCCGACTTGGGCTGTATTCGGGTGTATGTCTGCCGCCGCCACAAGTCCTCATAGCGACTCTTGCCCAAAGGGATGCACCTCAGCGCCGGCGACGTGGAAATCGGGCAGGTTGAAAATAGCGGTGGCTGCACCGGGAGCGCATCGATATAGGCTGGAGTCGGGACATGGCTTTTAGGCTGGCGGCAGGCGGGGAAATCGTCCCGATCGCTCCCTCCACAGCGTTCCGGAAGGGCCGCGAAAGCGGGTTTTAGGACCAACCGTGTGTACGAACGGCTGCCCGTAAGCAGCAGTGCCGCTGTTGGGGTTGCGGGGCGAGCCGAGCTCGAGAGCGTCCGGATGTGAGCCGGCGGGTGGAGCTGGACGCGTTCCGTGGCTGGCTTTTGAGCACCGGCTCTCAAGGAGGGTTTGTTTCTTTTGGCACGGCCCGTTCTTTCCGGCGGAGCCCGGCGTGGTGTTGGAGTTATTGCACCCCGGATCCCGGTTACCTGGGAGGTCCATGACCGGATCCAAGTCGCTGGATCTATGTGGGTTCATGGTGCTGTCTGATTGCTGTGTCCGGGGATTGTTTGCTCGGCTGGCAGTGGTGGGATATGGAGTCTAGTTGGCGAACCAGGCCATGACAGAGACTCAGCAGAACACTTCCAGCAGGTCAAGGGCCGGGGCCGGGCAGCCGAAATGCTTCGCAGACCGCGTGGTGTGTGGCAGCGACAAGCTCAGCCCCGGGACAGCCATCCGGCTGGTCTTCGCCGGAGATTGTCGTCCAAAGATTCGACCAGAGTGACCGTCGATGCCCGTAGAGGATTAGCTTCATCGCTGGTGCACCAATCGACGAATAGTTCCCATTCGGCGGGGATTACGCAGTGCGGCGTGTAACCCTGTAAGCAATGGTCCAAAAGTGAGCCATTTCGCCGCCGTAATGGGGGCTCACTTTTCGGCCGCCACCGACAAGACCACAGCGGCACGAGGGGGCCGATATCTGCGGCCGCAGGCTATGTCGTGAAAGCGGACTCCGGCCCACCCCCTACATGCTCCGTCGGGACACATACCGGCGCCGACCAGATTGCAATTCTGAGTGCCCAGGAAATTGCGCCCGACCACAAATACCTGACCACCGGGCTCGGCCGCGCCGCGTCCGAACTGCGTAGCTTGGCCTTTGTCTACCGAGGCGGCGTGGTGACCGAGGGTGATTTCATGGTTGGGGTCCCGAAGGGTGAGCTGGCCTCGAGTCGCGCGGACTGTTTGTAGGTAAGGGATCCCGGCGCGGCACCCGGCCGTCGGGTGTGTGCGTTGCGCTTCTTCTTGCCGCGCCGGGAATTTTTGACAGGTTTGTTGTCGCGGGCTGCTGGGACGATGCAGTGTGCGCGTCGCCCCGCAGCTGGCAGGGCGTCAGGCGTGGGTAAAGTTGGGCTGTCTCTTTTCGACGAAGGCGCGCATACCTTCTTTTTGGTCCGAGCTGGCGAACACAGAATGAAAAATCCTGCGTTCGAAGAGGACGCCGCTGTCCAGTGGCATTTGAAATGCAGCATTCACTGCCTCTTTTGCCAGCATTACGATTGGCGCGGACTTCTCGGAGATCGCCTTCGCAGTTTCCAAGGCATCTTCCAAGAGCCTGTCGTGAGGGACGACCCTTGCTACGAGACCGATGCGTTCAGCCTCGGCCGCGTCTATGGTGCGGCCCGTGAGGATCATCTCCATAGCCTTTGCCTTTCCAACGGCGCGCGTCAGGCGCTGCGAACCGCCCATGCCAGGTATCACGCCCAGTTTGATTTCCGGCTGGCCAAATCGCGCTGAGTCAGCTGCGATGATGAAGTCGCACATCATTGCCAGTTCACAGCCTCCGCCCAGCGCGTGGCCAGCGACGGCAGCAATTACTGGGGTCCGCACGGCGGCAAGGCCGTCCCAGCCCTGCAGCCAATCGTCCAAGTACATATCCATGTAAGTCCGGGAAGACATCTCCTTGATGTCGGCGCCTGCGGCGAAGGCGCGATCGGATCCGGTCAGAAGGATGGCACCTGTATCAGGGTCCTTGTCTAAGCTTCTGGCAGCGGACACGACTTCTTCCATCAGTTGAAGGTTCAGTGCGTTTAGGGCCTCCGGTCGATTCAGTGTGATGACGCCTACGCGTCCACTTTGCTTTACGGTGATGGTTCGCAAATTCATGATCTTCCTCGAAGGAGGCTGCGCTAGGCAACTAGGAGTGGGTGTGGTTTCCAACTGGTACCGGCCGCTCTTCGGGCCCGTTGTAGGCGCTTAGCGGGCGGATGAGGGCGTTGGAGGCGGCCTGCTCCATGATGTGGGCTGTCATGCCGGGGATGCGGCTGGCGACGAAGATTGGTGTGAACATTGGGGTGTCGAAGCCGATCAGGTGATAAGCCGGACCTGAAGGGTAGTCAAGGTTTGGTTTGATGGCTTTGGCCTCGTCCATGGCCTGTTCGAGGCCGTTGTACAGTCCCAGAATTTCCGGCCTGCCGTAGTGGTCGATCAGCTTGTCCAGGGCCGTCTTCATGGTGGGCACCCGGGAATCGCCGTTCTTATAGACCCGGTGTCCGAAGCCCATGACCTTTTTCTTCTGCGCCAGGGCTTGCTCCATCCAGGATTTGGCCCGGGCCGCGGCTTCGTCGAGGGACTCCTCCGGGCGTATGCCAATTTCATTGAAGGTGTGCATGACTGCTTCATTGGCGCCGCCGTGCAGGTGACCTTTAAGGGCCCCGATCCCGGCTGTAACGGCGGAATGCAGGTCCGAAAGCGTGGACGTAACTACACGCGCGGTGAACGTGGAGGCATTGAAGGAGTGCTCCGCATAGAGGATCAAGGACACATTGAAGGCCTCGACGACCTCGTCCGCGGGTTGTTCACCGAAGCTCATCCAGAGGAAGTTGGCCGAGTAGCCCAGATCATCCCGGGGGTTCACGACATCCTGCCCGCGGCGACGGCGCTGGTCGTAGGCAACCACGGCGGGCATGGCCGCGAACAGGTCAATGGCCTTTGTCATGTTCGCTTCGGGTGAGGAGTGCTCGGCCAGAGGGTGACGCGCGCCGAGGACGGATGCTGCGGTGCGGCAGACGTCCATGGGATGAGCCGTCTTCGGCAGGGCATCAATGATCATTTTGAGAGCCGGTTCGAGGCTCCTGCCTGCACGCTCGCGAGCGGTGAATTCCGCTAGTTCGCTTTCTGAGGGAAGCTCACCGTTCCAGAGGAGGTAGGCGACCTCTTCGAAGCTGCACCGGGCGGCGAGTTCCTGAACAGGGTAGCCGCGGAACAGCAGGGAGTTGGTATCCGGGTTGACCTTGGAAATGGCGGTGTAGTCCACCACGACTCCGGTGAGGCCTTTTCTGATGTTTGTGTCAGTCATGCTGAACTCCTTCGTTGCAGTACGTGAATTAGCGGATGTCAGGGATCTCGAAGTTGAAGACGTCGGAATCGAATTTGTTGTAGGCCTCGTAGTCCACGAGGTCATAGAGACGCGCCCGCGTGAGCATTTCGGGCACGCTCACTTGCTGTGTTCCGAGGCTCCTGAGCGTGTCCAGGACCCGTTCAGCGGCGCCCAGGGCGCTGCGGAGTAGGGTCACCGGGTAGATCACCATGTTGACGCCCACGTTCTGCAGTTGGTCCACGGTGAACAGGTCGCTTTTGCCGAACTCGGTCATGTTGGCGAGGATGGGCACGTCGACGGCGTCACGGATGGCCCGGAACTCGTGCAGGTCACGCATGGCTTCGGGGAAGATGGCGTCAGCCCCGGCGTCGACCAGTTCCTTTGCCCGGTCTTTGGCGGCTTGGAGTCCGTCCACGGCCCGGATGTCGGTGCGGGCCATGATGAGGAAGTTCGGGTCCCGGCGCGCATCCGCTGCAGCACGGATGCGTTTGGTGGCTGTGTCCAGGTCCACTACGTTCTTGCCGTCCAGGTGGCCGCAGCGCTTGGGGTTGAACTGGTCCTCGATGTGGCAGCCGGCCACGCCGGCGTTTTCGAGTTCCTGGACGGTGCGGGCCACGTTCATGGGTTCGCCGAATCCGGTGTCGGCGTCCATCAGGCAGGGCAGGTCAGTCATGCGGGCGATCTGCCCGGCACGGGTGGCAACTTCGGTGAGGGTGGTCAGGCCGATGTCCGGCAGGCCAAGGTCATTGGCCAGCACGGCACCGGAGATGTACACGCCGGCGAAGCCTTTTTCCTCGATCAGCCGCGCCGAGAGCGGGCTGAAAGCGCCGGGGAACTGGACGATGGTTCCCGAGGACAGGATTTCCCGCAGTTTAACGCGTTTCCACTCGGGCGTTGTTCTTGAATACAGCATTTAGAACAGTCCCTGTGGGGCGGCATCGAGGTCGATGACGCCGGGGGCGGCGGTGATGTTCAGCTGGTCAAGCTCGCCCGGGCCCAGGTCCGGGAGGCTTTCGGCGGCGGCGAGGAAACGTTCGATTTCCTGCTCGGCGACGAGTCCGGCGGCGAGGGTGCGGAACTTGTTGATGTACTGCTGGCGGGCGAAGGGCCGGGCGCCGAGGGGGTGGGCGTCGGCCACGGAGATCTCATCGGTGATGACTGTGCCATCGTTCAGGGTGATCTCCACGGAGCCGCCGAAGGCCTTTTCGGCGATGTCCAGCGAGTGGTAGCGGCGGGTCCATTCGGCATCCTCAACGGTGCTGACCTTGTTCCACAGCTCGACGGTGTCGGCCCGGCCGGCACGCTCCGGGGCGTAGGAATCAACGTGGTGCCAGGAGCCGTCCTGCAGGGCGACGGTGAAGATGTACGGGATGGAGTGGTCCAGAGTTTCGCGGCTGGCCGTGGGGCTGTACTTCTGCGGATCGTTGGCCCCGGAACCGATGACGTAGTGCGTGTGGTGGCTCGTTTTGATCAGGACCGACTTCACGTTCGCGGAGTCGGTGGCTTCCGGGTGCTCCTTGTGCAGCTTGCGGGCCAGATCGATCCAGGCCTGGGCCTGGTACTCGGCGGAGTGTTCCTTGGTGTACGTGTCCATGATGGCGCGCTTTGCCTCGCCCGCTTCGGGCAGCGGAACCTCGTACGAGGCCTCGGGGCCATCCAGCATCCAGGCAATGACGCCGTCTTCGCCTTCGTAGATCGGCACCGGAGAGGTCTGGCCGCGCATGGAGCGGTCCACGGCCTCAACGGCCATCTTGCCAGCGAACGCCGGAGCGTGGGCCTTCCAGGTGGAAATCTCGCCCTTGCGCGACTGGCGGGTGGCGGTGGTGGTGTGCAGCGCCTGGCCAACGGACTGGAAGATCGTCTCCACATCCAAGCCGAGGAGCGTGCCGATGCCGGCTGCGGCGGACGGGCCGAGGTGCGCCACGTGGTCAATCTTGTGCTTGTGCAGGCAGATGGCCTTGACCAGGTTGACCTGGATTTCGTAGCCGGTAGCGATGCCGCGGATCAGGTCCTTGCCGCTGGCGCCAACGTGCTGCGCGACTGCCAGGATAGGCGGAATGTTGTCCCCGGGGTGCGAGTAGTCCGCCGCGAGGAACGTGTCGTGGTAATCGAGTTCGCGGACCGCTACGCCGTTGGCCCAGGCAGCCCATTCAGGCGAAACCCTGTCGGTGATGCCAAAAACACCGGCACCCTTGCCGTTAGTGGTCGGTGCATGGGTCAGAGCCTGGGCGCGGGCGGCGACAATGGGCCCGCGGTTCAGGGAAGCGATGGCAACCGAAGCGTTGTCGATGACCCGGTTGATGACCATCTCGGTAACGTCCGGTGTGACCTCGACGGCGTCGGCGGCCACTGCTGCGATCTTGTGGGCCAGCTGGTCTTCACGGGCGAGGTTCTCTTCGCTCTTGTAGACACGGACGGAATGTTTATTTTTCACGTTGATTCTTTCAAAGGATTGCGGATGACGGCTTATGGACCGCGCAGGTGTGACACTTCGCGATGTGGTTGAGGAGGAGGTGGAGCTAGTTCCGGTAGAGCAGCAGCGCTTCGCCCTGTCCACCGCCCCCGCAGAGGGCGACCGCCGCGCGGCCCGCTCCCCGGCGGAGCAGTTCGTTGGCGGCATGAAGTGCTAGGCGCGCACCGGAAGCTCCGATGGGATGGCCCAAAGCGATGGCCCCGCCGTGTATGTTGCAGCGGTCCAAGGGGATTCCCAACTCGTTCAACGACTGAACCGCGACGGCGCCGAAAGCCTCATTGATCTCGATGAAGTCGAGATCTTCTGCGGTCCACCCGGCCCGTGCCAGCGCCGCACGGGTAGCGTTCGAGGGCTGTGAATGCAGTGAATTGTCGGGACCAGCTACTTGGCCCGGGGCGCTGACGACGGCAAGTATCTCAAGTTGGAGTCGTTCGGCGTTGGCGCGGCTAGTGAGGACAAGGGCTGCAGCTCCATCGGAGAGGGGCGAGGCGTTTCCTGCCGTGATGCTGCCATCCGCGGCAAATGCGGGACGTAATTGGGACAGGACCTCGAGGTCCGTGCCCGGTCTTATTTGTTCGTCCCTGTCAAGAACCAGGGACTGTCCCTTCCTACCGTGAACAGTGATGGGTACGATTTCGTCCTTGAACACTCCTTCGTCGGCTGCCTGAGCAGCTCGCCGATGGGACGCTGCTGCCACCTCGTCCTGTTGGCGTCTCCCTATGCTGTGCACCTGGTTGCCTCGTTCAGTCAGAAGGCCCATAGAGACACCTTCTTGCGCGTCGCTGAGTCCGTCGCTGACGAGTGAATCGATCATGTTGCCGCCGCCGTATAGCCATCCTTGGCGCGAGCCAGGCAGCAGGTGCGGACTATGACTCATGGATTCCTGCCCCCCGGCAACAACTACTTCCGCATCACCGGCGCGGATGAGGCGGGCAGCATCTATGACGGCGGTAAGCCCGGACAGGCAGACTTTGTTTATTGTGGTCGCAGGTACCGTCCCGCTGATTCCGGCTTTTAGTGCGGTCTGGCGGGCCGGATTCTGTCCGGAGCCCGCCTGCACGACCTGGCCGATCACGACGGCATCTACCAGGCCCGGATCGATGCCGGCCTTTTCAAGTGCTCCGCTTACTGCTGCTGCACCGAGTTCTACCGCGGTCAATCCCGCCAACTGGCCGTTGAGCTTGCCCTGGGGAGTTCGGGCACCACCGATAATCACTACATCCTCCGGATGGGAGGGAATTTCATGTGCTGGATTGTTGTGCATGCTTTGTCCTTTGAAATCAGTGCTGATCTGCGGGGCTACCGGGAGGCCATTCGCAGCGCCCCATCCATTCGGATGATTTCCCCGTTGAGATAGTCGTGTTCGATGATCGACAGTGCCAGTTGAGCGAATTCCCCGGGACGGGCTAGGCGTTTGGGGAATGTGACGCCGGCGGCAAGTCCTCGGCGGACTTCGTCGCTCACGGAGGCCATCATGGGGGTCTCCACAATGCCCGGTGCAATGGCATTTACCCGTATTCCATACTGGGCTAGGTCCCTGGCGGCAGGAAGGGTGAGGCCTACTATGCCGGCTTTTGACGAGGCGTAGGCGGCTTGGCCGATCTGGCCTTCGAAGGCAGCGATGGAGGCGGTGTTAATAATTACACCGCGTTGACCGTGTTCATCCGCGGCCGTGCGCGAGATGGCTTCAGCCGCGGAGGCGAGAACGTTGAAGGATCCGACGAGGTTGACTTCGATGACCTTTGCGAAGAGTGAGAGGTCATGCACACCTCTTTTGCCGAGGATTCGCATCGTCGGGAGAATCCCTGCGCAATTGATTACTGTCCGCAGGGGCTTGTCGGCCGAGGCTTTTAGGACGACGTCACGGATCTGGGCAACGTCGGTTACATCGGCCTCGAGGTACTCCACGCCGTTTACCGGCTGACTCTGTCCGATGGAGTCGCCGAGGTCGACGGCAAACACGTATGCGCCCTGTTCGGCGAGAACCCGGGCGGTGGCTGCGCCAAGGCCTGACGCGCCACCGGTAACGATTGCTGCAGTATTGCTGAGCTCCATTTGATTGCTCCTCCGTGGGGCGTTTGGTCCCGTGACAGTGCATGTGATGATGCGGCCGTTATTGGTGTGGATGGCAGCGGCATTGAATCAGGCGAACGCCGAGATCCCGGTCAGTGCCCGCCCGACTAAGAGAGCGTTTATTTCGTAGCTGCCCTCATAGGAGTAGATCGCTTCTGCGTCCGCGAAAATTTTCGCCATCTCGAAGTCGGTGCTGATTCCATTGCCTCCGACGATTGACCTGCCGAGCGCCACGGTCTTGCGCATCCGCTCTGTGCAGCTTGCTTTTGCCAGCGCAGCATGGTCCATGGTGAGAAGGCCCGACTCTGTTAGGCGTGCGAGTTGGATCATCAGGGAAAGGGACATCGTGGCGTTTCCGATCATTCGCGCCAGTTGGTCCTGAATGAGCTGGAAGGAAGCGATTGGTTTGCCGAATTGCTTGCGCTGGAGTGCGTATGCCCTCGCAACGTCGAATGCTGCAAACTGCTGGCCTACGGCCTGCCAGCTGACCCACACCCTTGAGTGCAGGAGGAGGGAGTTGGCATCCCGGAACGTTCGTGTTCCTGGCAGCCAGTTGGTGAACGGGATTCTGACGTTATTCAGGGTGATATTGGCGTTCTGAATGATGCGGACAGCTGTCTTGTTCGATATGGCTTCAGTGCGGAAGCCCTCGGTGCCTTTCTCGACGATGAACCCTTTGATCTGGTCGTCGGCTGTATCGCGGGCCCAGACCAGGACGTAATCCGCGAAGGTACCGTTGCCGATCCATCGTTTGTGGCCATTCAGAATCCATTCATCTCCGCTTCGGGTTGCGGTGGTTTCCATCTGCCTGGAAATGTCGGACCCGTGCAGGGGCTCCGTAAGGGCGAAGGCTCCTACTTTCTTGAGCGATAGCAGGTCTGGAAGCATGGTCTGACGATGCTCATCGGAGCCCAATTCGCGGATTGCTGTGGTGAACAGTTCGTCATGGACGCCAAAAAACGTGGACACAGAGGTATCCGCGCGTGCGAATTCCATCTGAATCAGACCGGCCAACAGATGCCCACGGCTATTCAATCCGGTCAGTTGCTGCTTGCCCAGTTTGGGTAGGAGCTCAAATGGGAATTCCGCTCGATTCCAAAAATCAACGGCGATTGGACGTACTTCTTGCTGGAAGAAGTTGCGGGCCTGGGCGAGCTGGGTCTGCTCGGCTGCGGTGAGAAGGCCCGAAAGGTAAAGAAGATCGGCCTCGGGGTAGGCGGCAAGTCATCCTGAACTTCTGGCGCTGCGGATGCAGGCCCCGGCCCTTTCTGGAGCACCGGCATGGTTCCTCTTCTCTGACGTTCGGTTTGTTGTTTGACGGTCTGGTTCAAGCCCGGCCACGTTTATGGGGAGCTTGCCTATGGACTTGAAAGTTCGATGGGATGAAGCGCTTCTAGCCCGAATCTTGGTTTACGAGCTGCCGGCTGAGTCCTTCGCCTTGGGAGCCAACGGATGCTGCCGTCGGCAACACTATTTGGCCCGCTGTCACACCCCTTTGGAGGGAGGGCCGATGTTGGCTGACTTCAACCCACGATCCGATCGGGATGGCCGGTCATCTGCCACTAGGGAGCGGCCTTATCATGGCGGCCGTACTCGGGATTTAGGTTGTTACCTGTGGTGGTTTAGAGCAGCGCCAGGCCGGGTTCTCTGAGGAGCGCGGCTGTGTCTGCTAATAGCTGTGAGCCCTGCTGTCCATCCATGATCCGGTGGTCAAAGGACAGTGCCAGCTGGAGGACGGATCGCGGCTCGATTCTTTCGCCTTTTTCGTCCTCTACGACCCAGGGGGCCCGACGAACTGTTCCTACCGCCAGGATCGCGGCCTCCCCTGGGTTCAAG